>NZ_JBANAZ010000060.1:0-58756 GCF_059803455.1 Bradyrhizobium sp. UFLA05-108
TCCTTCGAACAAGGAGATGATCTGAAATGATCTAACAACCACTCATCCTTGACCAAGCCCATACAAGTATTCCAGAGACGCCAGACGTTCCTTACACCGCCGCGGCGTACTGGATCGCCCGCTTTCGCTTTCGCGGGCGATGACAGCGCAGATGTGATGCGCGCATGCCACGATTCGGTGATCGCGAAGAGAGCTGCCGGAGCGGCAACGCCCGCCCCGCTACTTCAACTTCACGCGATAGGTTTCGTGGCAGTCGGTGCAGCGATCATTCATGCTGGTGTAAGCGGCCTTCAGGCTCGCGAGGTCCTTGACCTTGCCCTTGACGTCCGCGATCGCCTTCTGCACCGGCGGAATCTTGGAGTCGAAATCAGCCTTGTTTTGCCAGACTTTTGGCGACGCGCCGTAGGTCGCGTTCACGACGTCCTGCTTGGGATTGACCTCGAAGGTCTTGGCGATCTTGGCGACATCGGTCTCGAGGTTGGCAATCGCCTCGTCGACGGCCTTCTGGTTGTAGGGGATCTCGCCTTTGGTCATCTTCAGGATGACGCCATACATGCTCTTGGCCTGCGAGCGCATCAGATTGTCCTGCTGAACGGCAATCTCCTGCTGCGCCATCACGGCGCCCGCACCCAGCAACAAGGTGCCCACGACAATAATCGTCCGTTTCATCTGGTATTTCTCCGGGCTCGCAGACGTTTCAAGAGCATGATCCGGGAAAAGTGTGACGCGGTTTTCCGAAAAAGATCATGCTCAAACACTCAGAACCACGCTCCGCATTGCGGGAGGCACGGCCCATCCCTGAATAGAACCCCGCCGCGGGGTTTTATTCCCGCATGCGGAGATCACGTATCAAAGGCTGTGACGGCGATGGTGCTCGGTGATCGCGATCCACACCCGCTCCGGCGTTGCCGGCATGTCGATGTGGTCGATCTTGTATTCGCGCCAGAGGCCATCGACGATGGCATTGACGACCGCGGGGCACGAGCCGATCGCACCGGCTTCGCCCGCACCCTTCACCCCCAGCGGATTGGTCTTGCAGGGAACGTTGTGGGTCTCGAACACGAAGGCCGGACCATCGGCCGCGCGCGGCAGCGCGTAGTCCATGTAGGTGCCGGTGACGAGCTGGCCGTCACCCGCGCCATAGACCACCTGCTCCATCAGCGCCTGGCCGATGCCCTGCATGGCGCCGCCATGCACCTGGCCGGCGAGCAGCAGCGGATTGAGCGTCTTGCCGAAATCGTCGACGATCACGTAGTTGACGATCTTGATCACGCCGGTGGCCGGGTCGATCTCGACCTCCGCCAGATGCGTGCCGTTCGGATAAGTGCCGTCGGCGCTGGCAAAGGTCGCGCTGCCGTTCATCTTCGATGGGTCGGCGCCGGGGCGCTTGGCGAGATCGGCAAAGGAGATTGAGCGGTCGGTGCCGGCGATACGGATTGCGCCGCCCGAGATCTCGAGGTCGCCGGCGCTTGCCTCCAGCGCCTGCGCCGCGATCTCCTTCAGCTTGTTGCCGAGCTCCCCCGTGGCACGTTCCACGCAGACGCCGCCTGTCGGGATCGAGGCCGAGCCGCCGGTGCCGAGGCCGGTCGCGATCTCGTCGGTGTCACCCTGGCGGATATGCACGCGCTCCGGCGGCAGGCCGAACTGCTCGGCAACGATCTGGGCGTAAGCCGTCTGGTGCCCCTGCCCGCTCGACTGCGTGCCGATCAGGACGGTGACGTCGCCGTTGGGGTCGAGCCTGACATTGGCGGTCTCCTCCCCCATCACGCCGCAGATCTCGACGTAGCTCGCCAAGCCAATGCCGCGGACCAGGCCCTGCTTCTTGGCCGCCTTGGCGCGCTTTGGAAACTCCTTCCACTCCGCGATCTCCATCGCGCGCTTCAGATGCGCGGCGAAGTCGCCGGAATCGTAGATCTTGCCCGTCGCGGTCTTGTAAGGCAGCGCCTTCGGCTGGATGAAGTTCTTGCGGCGGATGGCGTCCGGCGTCATGTCAAGTTTTCGCGCGCACGCGTCCACAAGGCGCTCGATGACGTAAGCGGCCTCGGGACGGCCCGCGCCGCGATAGGCATCGACCGGCACACTGTGGGTGAACACCGTGCGCACCCGGCAGTGGAAGGCCTGGATGTCGTAGAGGCCCGGCAGCATGCCGGCGCCACCATGCGGGATATAGGGCCCGAAGGTCGACAGATAGGCGCCCATGTCGCCCATCAGGTCGCAATCCATGGCGAGGAATTTGCCGTCCTCGGCCAGCGCCATCTTGGCGGTGGTGACGTTGTCGCGGCCCTGCGCGTCGCCCATGAAATGCTCGGAGCGGTCGGCCGCCCATTTCACGGCCTTCTTCAGCTTTCGCGCCGCGACCGCCATCAACGCGTATTCGCGGTACGGAAACAGCTTCGTGCCGAAGCCGCCGCCCACATCCGGGCAGATCACCCGCATCTTGTCAGTCGGGATGTTGAGCACGTTCTGGCAGAGGATGTCGCGCAGGCGGTGGCTCCCCTGGCTGCCGACCGTCAGCGTCAGATGGTCGCGTTTGGCGTCGTATTCGCAGACCGCTGCACGCGTCTCCATGAAGCTCGCGACCACGCGCGGATTGACGATGGAGATTTCGGCGACCGCATGCGCTTTCGCAAAGGCAGCTTCGGTTGCGGCCTTGTCGCCGATGGAGACGTCGAACAAGACGTTGCCGTGCTTGTCCGGCCAGACCTGCGGTGCGCCCTGCTTCACGGCGTTGACGACGCCCGTCACCGCCGGCAGCGGCGCCCACTTGACCTCAATCGCCTCGATCGCGTCGCGGGCCTGATCGATGGTCTCGGCCACCACGAAGGCGATGGAATCGCCGACATGGCGCACCTCGTCCTTGGCGAGGATCGGGTAAGGCGGGCCGGTGAACGGATCGGTCTCGAGGTTGAACAGGCACGGCAGATTGCCGAGATCCCCGACGTCGTCGGCGGTCAGGATCAACGCGACGCCGGGCAGCGTGCGGGCGCGACTCACATCGATGGTGTATTTGGCATGCGCGTGCGGCGAGCGCAGCATCAGGCAGCGCAAGGCCGCGTGCGGCGCATAGTCGTCGGTGTAGCGGCCCTTGCCGCGGATCAGTACGTCATCCTCCTTGCGCAGCACGCTTTGGCCAACGCCGAACTTGATGGGAGCAGCCATGTTCTCTCCATGCCCTCATGGTTGTTTTGCCGTATATTGCAGCGGAACGGCGGGCAGCGCAAACGGCTTTACCATGCAAGATGGCCGCAGGCCGGGCAAAGCGCCGCGCCCCCGCGCGGATGGCGGGGGCAGGACGATTGATCTGTCACATCCCCCCACGGCTCCATAGATGCCTCGTGCTATCTCTAAGCGTATCGATAGCCCGTTCAGGTGTGAGGTAGTCAATCTCGCCGCGCGTCAAGCCAATATCCATCAGCTCCCTGTCACTCAGGTCCTGCAAGCTGGCTCGCAAGCTCTCGCGCTGGCGTTGCTCCTGAAACGCACGCCAATATCGCTTGAGCAGGCTTAAGACGCGCCCCGTCGCTGCGGCCGCTCCAGCACCGTCCTTTTCCGACAAAGTGTCGTCCAGCGTTGCAATGGAGAGGTCGAGGCGGAGCGCCGCGGCATCGCGCTCGGTCTCGGATGTGATGTTCGTCTGTTGGGGTGGCATCGGATGCTCCTGCTGTTGTGCCGGCAGGGAGCGTGGCCAAACAAAAGGCCCCGTCCGATGCCGGCGGGGCCTTTGTGAAAAGATGTCGTCGTCGAATTCCTAGCGCGCGACTCCTTCCACGGCCCAGCCGAAGCGGGTCATGTCCTTGAAGTTGACGTTGCGCACTACTTTGTTCATGAGGCGCCAATACCACGGGAATCGTGCAAAATCAAGGGATGTGCGGAGGTCCGATGCATCCTAGAGGCGAGAACCTCGAACCGGCGCATTCGTCCCCCGTAAAACGGACACAACGAATCTATTGGAGTTCGCCTAGCCGCGCACCAGCGAGACCAGCCAGCGGCGGCCAAACAGCACGAGGATCGCGAGGGCGTAGACGATCGTGCCCCCGACGGCCAACAGGACCAGCGTCAGTTCGTCGTGGAAGCGCATCGGGGCAAGATAGGCACCGCCGAAGCGCGCGATCAGCCAGAAGGCGGCTGCCAGGACTAATCCGGTCAGCAGGAATTTGACGAGCGACAACAGCCAGGCGCGATCCGGCACGAGAAAGCCTCGTCGCACCGCGAAGAAGAGCACCAGCAGCAGATTGGTCCAGACGCCAACGGCGGTTGCCAGCGCCAGGCCGATCTGGGCGAGCGATCCCATCAAGGCGACCTTCAGGGCGACGTTGACCGCGATGCCGGTCAGCGATGCCCGAACCGGCGTCGCCGTATCCTTGCGCGCGTAGAAAGTCGCGACCGCGCTACGGATCAGCACGAAGGGAATCAGGCCGATCGCATAGGCCGCGAGCGTCGCGCCCGCGGCTGCCGCATCGGCCTTGGAGAAGGCACCACGGGCGAACAGCGCGCGCATGATCGCCTCGGGCACGGTGATGAAGGCCGCGACGAAGGGCACCGAGAACAGCAGCGTGAAGTCGAACGCGCGGCGCTGCGCCTTCATCGCGCCATCATGGTCGTTGGCCGTGATCCGCCGTGACATCTCCGGCAGCAGCACTGTGCCGATGGCGATGCCGATGACGCCGATCGGTAGCTGGTTGAGGCGATCGGCATAGTAGAGCGCCGACAGCGCGCCTGCGGGCAGGAAGGTCGCGATGATGGTGTCGGCGAACAGTGCGACCTGCGTGCCCATCGAGCCCAGCGTCGCCGGGCCCAGCGCCTTGAAGAAGCTGCGGACATCCTCATCGAGCCTCAGCGGCGCAAAGCGCGGCAGGCCGCCATGGCGCGCGAGATCACCCGCGAGCAGGAAGTACTGAAGGAAGCCCGAAATCAGGACGCCCCAGGCGGCAGCGTGCCCTGCGCTCGGAAACCAGGCGGCCAGCGCCAGCGTCATCATCATCGAGACGTTGAGGAAGATCGACGCAGCCGCGGCGCTTGCAAAGCGCTGCATCACGTTGAGCATGCCGCCGTAGAGCGTCACCAGCGTGATCAAAAGCAGATAGGGGAAAGTGATCCGGGTCAGCTCGATCGCGAGCTTGCGCTGCTCGGCGTCCTCACTAAAGCCTGGCGCCAGGATGCTCATGGCCTGCGGCATGAACAGCCAGGCGACAATCAGCAGCATGAGCTGGGATGCGAGCAGCAGCGTGAAGATGCGGTCGGCGAACAGTCTTGCGGCCGCCTCGCCCTTCTCGCCATGGACATGGGCATAGGCCGGCACCCAGGCGGCGTTGAAGGCGCCTTCGGCAAAGATCGCGCGGAAATGATTGGGCAGCCGCAGCGCCACGAAGAAGGCGTCGGCAACGGGGCCGGCGCCCAGGATCGCCGCGAGCATGATGTCGCGGGCAAACCCCGTCAGCCGCGAGAGCAGCGTATAGCCGCCAACTGTGAAGATGCGTCCAAGCATGCGTCCGTTTTAGAGCATGGCCAGATTAGGTCTAGGTGCAAGCCGCGCGGCGAAGTTGCGCCCCCTCCCCCGCTTGCGGGGGAGGGTTGGGGAGAGGGTATCTCCGCAAACGAGAACCCCCAAGAGTATAGAGCCCTCAGTCGGATTGCTTCGCAATCCGACCTCTCCCGCAAGCGGGAGAGGTACCCCCAAGGTGGCACCACAAAATCAGGACAATCAGGTTGAAATCGCGCCGCGCACGGCGGCGATGATTCGCTCCTGGGCCGCTTCGTCGAGATAGGCGTGCATCGGCAGGCTGATGACGTCCTCCGACAGGCTCTCGCAGGCCGGCAGGCCGCCGTCGGCGACCGGATAGTGCCTGTAGGCGGTCTGCTGATGCATGGACTTCGCATAGTAGATCGCGGTCGGCACGCCCTGGGCCTTCAGTGCGGCGGCAAAGCCGTCGCGGTCGGTGCCCTTAGGCAGGCGGATGGTGTACTGCGCCCAGACCGAGGTGCACCCGGGCGCAAGTCGCGGAACGGTGACGACGTTGGACAGGCCACGGGCATAGCGTTCGGCCACCTTGTTGCGCGCCGCGATCTCGTCGTCGAAAATCTTGAGCTTCTCGATCAGGATTGCGGCCTGCATGGTGTCGAGCCGGCCGGTCAGGCCGAGGCGCACGTTGTCGTACTTGTCCGCGCCCTGGCCGTGGACGCGGATGCTGCGCAGCGTGTGCGCGAGCTCGTCATCATCGGTGAAGATGGCGCCGCCGTCGCCGAAACAGCCGAGCGGCTTGGCCGGGAAGAAGCTGGTCGTGGTTGCCAGCGCCAGCGTGCCGAGCTTGCGGTCCTTGTAGCTCGCGCCAAAACTTTGCGCGGCGTCGTCGATCACGAACAGGCCCTCGGCCTCCGCAATCGCGGCAATGGCGTCGTGATCGGCGGGCTGTCCGAACAGATCGACCGGAATGATCGCGACAGGCCTCAAGCCGGCCTTCCGGGCGGTCGCAATGCCGCGCTTCAGGGACTCGGCACTCATGTTGAAGGTCGCCTCATCCACATCGACGTAGACCGGCGTAGCACCGGTCCGCGCCGCCGGCGAAGCGGTTGCAATGAAGGTGAACGACGGACACAGCACGGCATCGCCGGGCCCGACGTTCTTCGCCATCAGCACCATCAGCAGCGCATCGGTGCCGCTGGCGCAGCCCACCACATGCTTGGCGCCGCAATAGGCCGCGAGCTGCTTCTCGAGCTCGGTGACCTCCGGTCCGTTGACGAACTGGCAATGGTCGAGGACGC
Organism: Bradyrhizobium sp. UFLA05-108; assembly: GCF_059803455.1. Classification (NCBI taxonomy): domain Bacteria; kingdom Pseudomonadati; phylum Pseudomonadota; class Alphaproteobacteria; order Hyphomicrobiales; family Nitrobacteraceae; genus Bradyrhizobium; species Bradyrhizobium sp. UFLA05-108. Next base: position 6,760 of record NZ_JBANAZ010000060.1, read on the forward strand.
GCGTGACGGCGGCATCGAGCGAAGCGCCGAGCCGGCGGCGCTGCGCGCCGACATCGATGAAGGGAATGGGATCGGAACGCAGATGCTGGTTCATGGCGCCTTGCGGGTTGTCTGGCAGATTCTGGGTGGTCGACATCGAGACGGATCAGCCGGCGACGCGGCGCGGCCCCTTGCGGGCCGCGGATGCCGCCGCGGGACGGCTCGGCGCCTCCAGGCAGCGCGTCGCGATCTCGAGGCTCGCAACGCCCTCATCGCCGGTCACCGCCGGCGTCTCGCCATGGCGCACCGCGTTGAGGAACGAGATCAGCTCGGCACGCAGCGGCTCGTCATGGCCGACCGGCAGATGCCGCATCGAATAGGCGCCGTCCGGCTTGAAGCCGAAGCATTCGGTGACCTGGCGCGTCAACAGATCGCCCATGACGTATTTGCCGCGCGTCGCGACCGTGACGCTGCGCGCCTTGAACGGCGTCAACCAGTTGGTGTTGATGTGGGCAAGCACACCCGACGCGGTGCGGAACTGCAACAGCGCGATGTCCTCGCGCTCGGCGACCGCGCTCGACAATTGCGGCTGCACCTCGACGATATCGGACTCGGTGAACCAGCGGATCAGGTCGATGTCATGCACGGCGAGGTCGATCACCACGCCGACATTCGACATGCGCGGCGGGAACGGACCGACGCGCGTGATCGCGATCGACAGGATGTCCTCGCCCGCGATCGCCTGCTTGACCGCAGCGACCGCCGGATTGAAGCGCTCGACATGGCCGACCATCAGCGTCACGCCAGCCTCGCGCGCAGCAGTGACGATCTCGCGCCCCTCTTCCACGGAAGACGCGATCGGCTTCTCGACCAGCAGGTGGACCTTCCTGGCGATGCAGGCGAGCGAAATCTCGTGGTGCAGATGGGTCGGCGCCGCAATCGTGACGGCATCGACGCCTTCGGAGACGAGCTGATCGAGCGTCTCGAAGCACTGGCAATTGGCAAGCTCGGTCGCACGCACGCGGTGCGCCGGCGAGGGATCGACCACACCGACCAGGCTGACGCCGGGAAGCCCCGCGAGCACGCGCGCGTGGTTGCTGCCCATCACGCCCGCGCCGATGACACCGACGCGCAAGCCGGCCTTGGCCGGTGCAGATCCTTTGGAACTCATCTGATCGAACCCCGATTCAACCCAAATCCCCGGCGCCACTCCTAGCACGGCGCCACATTTGTGGCGAATGCCGAGATAGTAGACCGGACACGATTTGATTCAAAAAATTACACGTTCCCCGGGCCTTAGGCCACGATCGGAGGCCGGCCTTGAGCCCGGATCACGCGATTCGGAGTTGCTGGTTACGACCTTTGATAGTCGTCTTCAATCCGGATGATATCGTCTTCCCCGAGATAGCTGCCGGTCTGGACCTCGATCAGCTCCAGCATGATTTTACCGGGGTTCTCCATCCGGTGCACCGCGCCCATCGGGATGTAGATCGACTCGTTCTCGTGCACCGTCTTGACGGTCTCGTTCACGGTGACCCGGGCCGCGCCGCGGACCACGATCCAGTGCTCGGCGCGATGATGATGCTTCTGGAGCGACAGCCGCCCGCCCGGCTTCACCACGATGCGCTTGACCTGGTGACGTTCGCCATTGTCGACCGACTGATAGCTGCCCCAGGGGCGATGCACCTTGAGATGCTCCTCAGTGACCTTCGGGGCCACCGTCTTCAGCTTGGTCACGAGGCGCTTGAGGCCGTTGGCATCCTTCTGGCGCGAGACCAGCACGGCATCGGCGGTCGCCACTACGACGAGATCGTCGACACCTTCGAGCGCGACCAGCGCAGAGTCGGTCGTGACGTTGCAATTGCGCGAATCCTCGAACACGGCAGTGCCGTGCGCGGCATTGCCTTGTGCATCCTTCTCCGAGAGCTCCCATACCGCAAGCCAGGAGCCGACATCGGACCAGCCACACGACACCGGGACGACGGCGGCACGCGTGGTCTTTTCCATCACCGCATAGTCGATCGAGATCGCCTTGGCGGAACCAAACGCCTTCGGCTCGAGCGTCACGAAGCCGAGATCGCGGCCAGAATTGGCGACGGCCTCGGAGACCGCCTGCACGCTCGTCGCATCGACCTTGCGATATTCGTCAAGCAGCACGGCGGCCGGGAACATGAAGTTGCCGCTGTTCCAGAGATAGCCCGAATTGACGTAGTCGGCCGCCTTCGCCGCGTCCGGCTTCTCGACGAATTTCGTGACCGCGCGCACCTCGCCCGCGATCACGTCACCGGGGTTGATGTAGCCATATTCGGTCGCCGGCCGTTCCGGCTTGACGCCGAAGGTGACGATGTGCCCTTCGCCCGCGGCAACGAGCCCCTGCCGGCACGCCGCGACGAACGCGGCGTTGTCGCGCACGACATGATCGGCGGCGAGCGCTAGCACGATCGCCGCGTTGTCGCGGCCCTGCGCAAAGGCGGCGCCGGCCGCAATCGCAGGTCCCGAGTCGCGCCGCATCGGCTCCAGCAGCACATCGGCCTCGACGCCAATCTCGACGAGCTGCTCCAGCACCATGAAGCGATAGGCCGCATTGGTGATGACGATCGGGCGATCGAACAGCGCGCCATCAGAGACGCGCAAGAGCGTGTCCTGGAACGTCGAGCGCGTGCCGAACAGCGGCAAAAACTGCTTGGGCCGCACCTCGCGCGAAGCCGGCCACAGCCGCGTGCCCGCGCCGCCGCACATGATCAGTGGAATAATGCGTTTGTCCATCATCATCTCAAACCTTGTAGTAGTCGCGATACCAGCCCACGAAATTCCGGACACCGATCTCGATCGGCGTTGATGGTGCGAACCCCGTGTCACGCATCAGATCCCCGACATCGGCAAAAGTCTCCAGTACGTCTCCCGGCTGCATCGGCAACAGATCCTTGACAGCCGTCCGGCCCAGCTCCCTTTCCAGCAGTCCGACGACGTGCATCAGCTCTTCCGGATGGTGGTTACCGACATTGTAGAGCCGTGACGGCGCATTTGCGGCGGCCGGGTTATCCACCGGAACACGATCAATTAGTTTGGATACTACACGCGTGACGTCGTCAACATAGGTGAAGTCGCGCCGCATCCTGCCATGGTTAAAGAGCCGGATCGGCCTGCCCTCCATGATGGCGTTTACAAACAGAAACATGGCCATGTCGGGCCGGCCCCAGGGGCCGTAAATGGTGAAGAAGCGCAAGCCCGTGACCGGCAGCCGGTACAGATGGCTGTAGGACTGCGCCATCACCTCATTGGCCTTCTTGGTCGCGGCGTAGAAGCTTACGGGATGGTCTGTTCCGTCCCCGATGGCAAATGGCAGTTTTGTGTTGGCGCCGTAAACGGAGGATGACGAAGCATAGACGAGATGACGACAGCCATTGTGCCGGCAGCCCTCGAGCACGTTGAGAAAGCCCTGAAGATTGGAATCGACGTAGGTCTGCGGATGATCGATCGAGTAACGCACGCCGGCCTGAGCGGCCAGATGCACGACGGTCGCGAACCGGTGCTGCGCAAATAGGTTCGCAATCGTGTCGCGATCGGCGAGATCGGCCTGGACGAAGGAAAAGCCGCCATGCCGCTGCAACACCTCCAGCCGCGCCCGCTTCAAGGCCGGATCGTAATAGCTGTTGAGATTATCGAGCCCGACGACCGGCCGGTCTTCGGCCAGAAGCTGCCGGGCGACGTGAAAACCGATGAAGCCGGCCGCGCCCGTGAGCAAAATTGCCTGATCTGCCATCATGTTCCCAAATCGTCCGCCGCCGCCTCTTTAGCCGCCGCGTCAAGGGGGCGGCAATAGCTACCGCGGCCTCTCACGACAGCTTCTCACGACGGCTTCTCACGACAGCTATTGCAAGATCGGCGCCAAGACCATACCAAAGCGGCCGAATTCGGCGCAGGGCGTCGGGTTACGCCAACTCTGAAGAAACCCCCTGTTCAAACGCGGGCGAGATGCGCCGAATCCTGCTTTCTGCGGCCAAGATCATCGTTTCCGGGGCGCTGCTCTATCTGGCGCTGCGCAAGGTGAACCCTTCCGATCTGTTGTCACGTTTCACCGTGAGCAGCCTGTACTGGATCGCGCTCGCGATCGCGGTGACGTTCCTCCAGATCTTCGTCGGTGTGCTGCGCTGGCGTGAGATCAGCGCGGAGTGCGGCGCGCCGCTCGAGCTCGAGCGCGCCATGCGCTACAACGTGATCGGAACCTTCTTCAACCAGACCCTGCCCTCGGCGATCGGCGGCGATGCCGTCCGGCTCTGGCTGGTCGCCCGCGCTGGCGCCGGCTGGCGTGCAGCGACCTATTCGATCTTCGTCGATCGCGCGATCGGCCTGATCGCGCTCGCGATCGTCATCGTCGCCAGCCTGCCGTGGAGCTATCGCCTCATCAACGATGCCCAGGGTCGCTCGGCACTGTTGCTGCTGGACTTTGCCGCGCTCGGGGCCGGTCTCGGCTTCCTGCTGCTCGGTGCCCTGAACTGGCCATGGCTGAAGCGCTGGTGGGGCACCCACCACATTCATGCCTGCGCAGTGATCGCCAACCGCGCCATCTTCAACCGTTCGCGCGGGCCGATCGTCACGATCCTGTCGCTGCTCGTTCACGTGCTCACCGTCGTGATCGCCTGGTGCGTCGTGCAATCGATCACGGCGCCCGTCAGTTTCGGCGAGACCTTCCTGCTCATTCCGCCAGTGATGCTGATCACCATGATGCCGATTTCGATCGCCGGCTGGGGCGTGCGCGAAGCGACCATGGGCCTTGCCTTCGGCTTTGCGGGCCTCGCAGCCAATGAGGGCGTCAACGTCTCGCTGCTGTACGGTGCGGTGTCCTTCATCGTCGGCGCGTTCGGCGGACTGCTCTGGATCTTCAGCGCGGAGAAAGCCCAGCAGGGATCGGCGCCGATAGGGGTTGCGGAGTGAGCACGTTCGCTTCGGGACCTGCAACGGCGGCGGGGATGTTTCTGCTCGTCCTCCTACCTGCCGCCCTGGCCGCGCTGCTCTCGGCCTGCATCACCTGGCGGAGCATGCCCCTGCTGCAACGTTACGCGCTGGCTCGGCCAAATGCGCGCTCCTCGCATCGGATCCCGACGCCGCAGGGTGCCGGCATCGCAATTGTCGCTGCGACCCTGCTGGTCGCCTCGCTTTGGGCCGCCTGGTTGAATGCATCCGTTCCGCTGGTTTTGATCGCGGCCACGGTGGTGATTGCGCTGGTCGGCTTTGCCGATGATGTCAAATCCCTTCCCGTCCTGGTTCGTCTCGTGCTGCAGGCCGCCGCCGCCGGAGCCGTCGTATTCGCGACGCCGGACAACTTGCGGATCATCCCGGCGCTGCCGCTGGATTTCGAGCGCGGCCTGATCCTGCTCGCCGGCGTGTGGTTCGTGAATCTCGTGAACTTCATGGACGGGCTCGATCTGATGACGGTGTCGGAGGTGGTCCCCATCACCGCCGCGCTGGCCCTGCTCGGATGGCTCGGCGAGCTGCCGCTGCCGGCCGCGTTCGTCGCGGCGGCGCTGTGCGGCGCCATGGCCGGATTTGCGCCATTCAACCGACCCGTCGCAAAGGTGTTCTTGGGCGATGTCGGCAGCCTGCCGATCGGGCTCCTGCTCGGCTGGTGCCTGCTGGGGCTTGCCTGGCATCAGCAGATCGCCGCGGCGCTGCTGCTGCCCGCCTACTACCTTGCCGATTCCACCGTCACGCTGTTCCGGCGCATTGCACGGCGGGAGCCGTTCTGGTCGGCGCATCGCTCGCATTTCTATCAGCGTGCCACCGACAATGGCTTCACGGTGTCCCGCGTCGTCAGCGAGGTGTTCGCGCTCAACCTCCTACTCGCGCTGCTCGCGATTCTCACGATCAAGGCCGCCTCGACGACGGTCACGACGCTGGCGCTGCTTGCGGGCGCCGTCGCGGTCGGCTTCGTGCTGCGCAGGTTTTCTCAGGTTCGGGCGGGCTGAGGCGACGCCGGCGGCATGTCAGGTGCCCTGGGGCGACAGCGCCAGTCGCAGTCCCTCGTCGAGCGACACCTCCGGCCGCCAGCCGGTCGCGATCGCCTTCGATACGTTCAGCTCGAGCGAGCCGATCAGGCTGTCATGGGTGTCCTGGCGGCCGATGACCCCGAGCACCGAGCCCAAGAGATCCTGCGGGACCGCGAACAGCCGCGGCCGCTTGCCCGCGGCATTGGCCAGCCTCTCGATGAACTCGGGAGTCGAGACCTGCTCCTTGTCGGCGATCAGGAAGATCTCGAAATTGCTCGCGGGATCGGGATGGGTGAGCCGGCGCAGGATGAACGACGAGAGGTTTTGCACGGCAAGGAAGGCGCGATGATTGCGGATCGCGGCGAACGGAAGCGGCAATCCGAGATTGACCGCCCGGCTCAGCAGCGCAAAATTGCCCTTGGCACCGGCGCCATAGACCAGCGGCGGCCTGATCACCGAAACCTTCATGTCGCTGTCGCGCGCCAGCGTCTTGAGACCTGCCTCGGCAGCCGCCTTGGACATGCCATAGAGCCCCCGCGGGGTCAGGATGTCGTCCTCGCTGAACGGCGCGCGGCCCTCATTGCTGCGGCCGTGAACGAGCACGGTGCTGATGAAGATGAACTGGCGCACGCCGGCCGCAGCCGCCGATCGCGCCAGATGCAGGGTGCCGGCGATGTTGATGTTGCGATAGAGCTGGACCGCGTGCTCCTCGTGCTTGTGGTGAACGCGGGCGGCAAGGTGGACGACGGCATCGACACCGTCGAGCGCGGCCTGCCAGTTGGTTTCGGGACCGATCGTTTCGACGACGACCTCGCCATCCAGCCCCTCAGGGCTGCGCACCGCGCGGCGGACCGACCACCCCTGGTCGACGAGGGCGGGCGCGACGTGGCGCCCAACAAAGCCGCTGGCGCCCGTCACCAGCACAACCGGCTTTCGCTCGCTCATCGTTGCCCTGCCAGTTCCGGATTGCGCAACAATTCGTCCATCACGCCAGCATAGGCATCCATGGCCGTGACGCGATCGAATTTTGTGGCGGCCTTCACCGCCCGGTCCACAATGGCCTTGGCGTCGGCCCCGGCCGCCGCGCGGATCGCATCCGCCAGCTCCTCGGGGCGGCCCGGCGCCACCACCCAGCCCAACCCGTTTTCGACCACTGTCAACGCAGCCTCCGCCTCAGGCTCGGAAACCAGCACTACCGGACGACCGACGGCCAGCAGATTATAGAATCGGCTCGGCACCGACACACCCGCGACGTTCTTCCGATAGGGGATGATCCAGACGTCGGCGGCCGCGAGAAACGCCTCGAGCTCGGCGTCCTCGACGCGCGGCACGAAGGAGACATTCGGCAAGCTCGATTCCGCCTGCAACTGCTTCAGCCGCTCGAACCCGATCCCCCAGCCGGAGAGCAGGAAGTGGATGTCCGTCTGCTGCCGCAACAGGCGCGCGGCCTCGAACACGATCTCCGGATCGTGCGTGAAACCGAGATTGCCCGACAGCCCGACAACGAAGCGGGCCGGCACCGCGCGGCGGAAGGGATTGTCCACCGAGACCGGACGCAGCGCAGGAGCGAGCGTCGCCCAGTTCGGGATGAAGCGAATCTTGTTCGCGGTCATGCCGTGGTAGCGCAGCAGCGGTCCCTCGGCGTCACGGCCAATGGTGATGACGGCATTGAGCGCGCGGAACATCAAAGCGTTGGCGGCACGGATCACGCGGGTCACGATCGAGCGCGGCTTGAGCAGGCCCGCCATCACCAGCACGTCGGGAAACAGATCGTGCATGATCAACGCGGAGCGCGCGCCCTTCAGCCTTGCAGCCGCCGCGACCGCATAGGGCAGCATGAACGGCGCAGTCACGGTGAGCACGACATCGCCGCGCCTCAAAACCTTCGTCAACGCGAGGAAGGTGCGCAGCGCGAACAGGATCTCGGCACGAGCGCGCCGGACCAGCGCCGCCTTTCCGGTCATCCGGTTCTTGACGGCAACGACGCGCGGCTTGCCGGGTCCGGTCTGCGAGGCCGGCAGCTCGCCGGGCATGCCGGACAGCACAACGACCTCATGGTCCACGGCCAGACGGCACGCGATCTCCGCCATGATCGTCGCCGTGGTGCTGGGATCCGGCGGATAATGCTGGCTCGCGACCACGATCTTGCCTTGAGACTGCATGGTCAGGCCGCAGTCGATCCGAATTCCGGAACGGCATCCTTCAGGATGGTCCTGATGGTGGCGCGATCGTCGCGTGCGATCGCCTGCTCCAGCGCGGAGGTCCATTTGCGCAGGGTCTGCATCGGCGGCTCGTTGGGCCGCGCTGCCATAATGCCGGCAATGCCGATCTCGACGGTCGGCTCCTCGGACGCGAACAGGATCTCGTTCAAGCGCTCGCCGGGCCGCATGCCGCTGAACACGATCTCGATGTCGTAGCCGGGCTGCAGGCCGGAGAGGCGGATCATGCGCTCGGCGAGATCGACGATCTTGACCGGCTGGCCCATGTTGAGCACGTAGACCGAAACGTTCGAGCGCTCGGCCCCGAGCGCGTGGGTCGCAGCCGTGATCACGAGGTCGCAGGCCTCGCGGATGGTCATGAAGTAGCGGACCATGTCGGGATGCGTGACCGTGACCGGACCGCCGGCATCGATCTGCGCCTTGAATTTCGGTACCACCGAGCCGTTCGAGGCGAGCACGTTGCCGAAGCGCACCGAGATCAGCCGCATCGGCGACTTGTCTCCGCCCTGCGACCCCAGATCGTGATCGAGCGCCTGGCAGTACATTTCCGCAAAACGCTTGGTCAGGCCGAGCATCGAGACCGGCTCGATCGCCTTGTCGGTCGAGATCATCACCATGGCCTCGGCGCCGGCGGCAAGGGCGGCGTCCGCCACGTTGATCGAGCCGAAGATGTTGGTCTTGACCCCCTCGCTCCAGTCGCGTTCCAGGATCGGCACGTGCTTGAGCGCGGCGGCATGGAACACGATGTCCGGCTTGAACTCGGCCATCAGGCGCATGACGCGTTCGCGATCGCGGATGTCGGCGATCCGGCCTTCGATCGTCGCCGCAGAACCCTGCGCCGCAAGCGCTTCCGTGACCGCGTAGAGCGCCGGCTCGGAATTCTCGATCACCAGCAGGCGCGCAGCACCGAAGGCGACGACGCGCTCGCAGATTTCCGAACCGATCGAGCCGCCGCCGCCGGTGACGATTACGGACTTGTCCCTGATCAGGGTTTCCAGACGCGCATAGTCGATCTTCTCGCTCGGCCGCAGCAGGAGGTCCTCGACCGCGACCGCCGTGAGCCGCGGCGTGTCGCCGCTCTCCAGCGACGGCATGCGGTTGACGATCACGCCGAGCTTGCGCGCCCGCATCAGGATCGATTCCGGATGGGCTTCGGGCTCGAACGCGGACGGCGTCATCACGACACGGGCAATCGGCTTGTTGCGCTTGGCAAAGTCGCCAATGACGTCCTCGATGTCGTCGATGCCGCCCAGCACCGGCACATTGCGGATCAGCTGGCCGCGATCGGAGCTCGACGGCGACAGCACGCCGACCGGCCAAATGCGCTTGATCGCCCCGCTCTCGATGCCGCGCAAGAGCACCTCAGCGTCCGCCGCACGGCCGATCAGCAGCGTCGGCGAGGCATCCTCGATCCGGGCGTGACGCCGCACCCGCGTATAGCGGAAGTAACGATAGGTCAGGCGCAGCGCGCTGAGGAAGGAGATCTCCAGGAACCAGTAGAGGATGATGGTCACCTTGCCGAGGAAGAAGGTGCCGTGGACGTTGGGTGCGAGGAAGATGTAGTCCAGCACGAGCAGTGCGAAGGTGAGCACGGTCGCAACGCGGATGATGTTTAGCGCATCGGGCAGCGAGATGAAGCGCCATTTCGTCGTGGTCAGGTTGAAGACGTAAAACACGACCACGCTGAAGGCGAGGAACCCTGGCAGGATCTTCAGCAGCAGCGGCAAACGGGCGAAGAACAGCTCCCCGCCCTCGAAGCGCAGATAGAAAGCGACGAACAGCGCCGCCGTGGTCGCCAGGAGGTCGTGGAGTGCGATCAGGAAATTGCGCAAGGTAAGATGCGAAAGACGCGTCATCCGCCGACCGATGAATATCCAGTTAGATGCAACCTGACCGCGCTGATAGCCCATCTCGTCGAGACATGCCAGCCGCCCGACCGCTCAGGAACCAGCTTCCCCCACCTTCGGGTCAGCTTGTCGCGCGCGGATCACCATGCCACCGGCAACGCCGACGCCGATGACGTACATCCAGCCCTCGTGGAAGTCGAACAGATGGGAGTTGAATAGCGAAGTGAAGATATTCTGCACCACGACCAACAGGCCGATCCAGTTGGCAAGTCCGTCGCCGCGAAACAGCAGAAGGTGCAGGAGCCAGATCGCATAGAGGACGACGATGCCGATGACGCCCCATTGCACGGCGACATTCAGCGTCTGGTTATGCGGATTGCCGATCACCTCGGCAGAAGCCTGGTAGCGCCCACTGGGCGTGGCGACCTGCTCGAACAATCCGCGCGTCGAGCCGGTGCCGTGCCCCATGACCGGAGCCTCCGCGAAGAAACCGAGGGATTTTCGCCAGAATTCGAGCCGCAGCCCGAGCGAGGTCGGCTCGCCCCTCTCCTTGTAGCCACGATAATCGCTGGCGAAGCTGTCGGCGGTCTTGCGCAATTGCGGCGAGATCTGCCAGGCGAGCGCAGCGCCAGCGAGCAGAGCGGCGGAGATGATCGCGATGCTGCGCCATTTCAGGTGCAAAAATGCGAACACCGCGAACATGATCGGCACGGTGACGAGCGCGGTGCGCGACACCACGACGAAGGCCATGTTGGCGAAGAAGCTCAGCGCGAGCGCCGTGAGCAGGACGGCGAGCCCGTATCGCTTCTCACGCAGCAGCATCACGACCGGATAGGCGAGCGCGACCGCGCACAGCGTGAATTCCTGGCTCTGGTCGATGTAGTTCTTGACGAAGATGCCGCGCTCGACGTTTCCGGGCTTGATCGAGAGTGCGGGATTGAAGGCGACCAGCCAGGACATCACCGACAACAGCGCGCAGGAGACCAGGAAGGCGACGAACACCCACCGTCCGCGCGAGGAGCGTTCGAAATGATAGAGCAGAACCGGCAGCACGAGCAGCTTGACGGTCGGGTTCACGGCGTAGAGCCGCGCGCCCCACGCCGCATCCGACCACAGCGTTCCGACCAGCGCGAGCACGAACAGCGCGATCGGCGCCGCACAGATCGGCCGCTTCAACGATTGCAGGAAATCCCTGACGTCGAGAAATGGCACCATGCAGACGAGCATGAGGGCATTGAAGATCGCGGCCAGCGAGGTCGACCAGGGCAGCGAGGCCGCGGTCAGCACCGCGAACAGGTCCACGGTCTCGCCCCACGCAGCGGGGCTGCGCAAGCGGCGGAGCATCATCGCACCGGTGGTTTCCCGCGCCAGCGTCGTCACGTCGTCCCTCCCCGCGCCCGGTTGACGAGTGCGGTCGTGCTGAATCCCCTGAGGATGTCGACCAGCACCACCGTTCCGCCCGCGGCTTCGACCACCTCATGGCCGACCACCTGCTCGCGGGTGTAGTCGCCGCCTTTCACCAGCACGCTTGGCTTGATATCGGTGATCAGATTGATCGGCGTATCCTCTTCGAAGATGACGACGAGGTCGACGGCTTCGAGTGCGGCCAGCACCTCGGCCCGCGCGCGTTCGTTCTGCACCGGCCGGTCCTCGCCCTTCAGCCGCCGCACCGAGGCGTCGCTGTTGAGGCCGACGACGAGGCGGTCACAGGCCGCGCGCGCCGCGGTCAGCACCTTGACGTGGCCGGGATGCAGGATGTCGAAGCAGCCATTGGTGAAACCGACGCGAAGGCCCTGCTTGCGCCAGTCCGCCAGCTGCTCGGCAAGCGCGCTGGGGGCGAGCACGATCTTTTCCTCGGCCGCGAGATAGGCATGCGGCAGGATTTTTCGCCGCAGCTCGGCCGCACTCACGTTCGCGGTGCCCTGCTTGCCGACCGCGACCGCAGCGGCGGCACTGGCCATGCGCAGCGACGTATCCCAATCGGCGCCTGTCGCGAGCGTCGCGGCAAGCGCGGCAGCGACGGTGTCGCCGGCGCCCGAGACGTCGCGCACCTTCGCCGGATAGGCCGGCACGTGGACCGCCTCGCCCTCGCGCGGCACCAGTGTCATGCCGTGCTCGCTTTGCGTCACCAGGATCGCCTCGCAATCGGCAAGCCGCATCACGTCCTGCGCGGCTTCGGTGATGCTCCCGACTGTGTCGGCGCGGCTGCGGGTCGCCTCGGCAAATTCCCTGCGGTTGGGCGTGAGCAGGGTGGCGCCGCGATAGATCGCCCAGTTGAGGCTCTTGGGATCGACGATCACGCGCTTGCCGAGTTTGCGCGCGGCGTCGATCACGTTACGGATCACGCGCGCGGTCAGCACGCCCTTGGCGTAATCGGAGAGCAGCACGATGTCGGCGCGCGAGATCTGCGGCAGGATCGCCTCGATCAGCTTCAGCTCGATTTCGGGGGAGGCCGGCACCGCCTGCTCCCAGTCGGCGCGCAGCATGTGGGTGGAAAAATGTTCGGAGACGAAACGCACTTTCCGCGTGGTCGGGCGCGAGGGATCGCTGACCAGCACGCTTTCAATGCGGGCGATCTCCGTCAGCGCGCCCTTGAGCCGCGCCCCCGCCTCGTCCTCGCCGACCAGCGCGACGAAGATGCAGCGCGCGCCGAGGGACGCGATGTTGCGCGCCACGTTACCGGCGCCGCCGATATGGGTCTCGCTGCGCTGCGCGACGATGACGGGCGCCGGCGCCTCCGGCGAAATCCGCGAGACCTCGCCATAGACGAATTCGTCGAGCATGAGATCGCCGATGCAGAGCACCGTGCGGCCAGCGACGGCCTCCGCGAGCGTATCGAAATCGAAGATGGGCGTCTGCATGGTCCTCAACGCCTCAGCGGAAACGGTCGGGCCGGTCAAGGTAGCCCCTGACATAGGCCGTCACCGCATCTTCGAGCGCCGTGAAGCCGCCGTTATAGCCGGCGCGGCACAGGCGATCGACCTCGCTCTGGGTGAAATACTGATAACTGTCCCGGATCGTCTCGGGCATATCGATGTATTCGATGTTGGGCCTCGTGCCGAGCGCCGCGTAGGCCGCGAGCATCATGTCCTTGAAGCTGCGCGCCTTGCCGGTTCCTACGTTGAACAGCCCGCAGACCGAGGGCGTTGCAAGGAGCCACATGATGACCCGCACGACGTCGTCGACATAGATGAAATCACGCCGCTGATCGCCGTCGGCAATGCCCTCGCGATGCGACTTGAACAATTGCACGACGCGGCCGGTCCTGATGTCGTCGAAGCGCTTCGCCAGCACGCTCATCATCGTGCCCTTGTGGTATTCGTTCGGGCCGAACACGTTGAAGAACTTGAGCCCCGCCCATTGCGGCGGCAGCTTGTCGCCGCGCGCGACGCGCCCGGCGACAGTGAGATCGAACAGATGCTTGCTCCAGCCGTAGAGATTCATCGGCCGCAACGCCTTCAGCGCGGCGAGCGAGGCGTCATCGCCGAAGCCCTCCGCGCCGTCGCCATAGGTGGCGGCTGATGAGGCATAGATGAACGGCACGGCGTTCGCCGTGCACCAGTCCAGAAGGCGCATCGAGAGACGGAAATTGGTCTCGACGACGAGATCGCCATCCGTCGCGGTTGTCTCGGAAATGGCGCCGAGGTGAATCACGGCATCGAGCTTGTGACCGCTCAGCCAGTCGATCAGTTCCGCGGGCGGCACGATGTCGGCGAGCTGACGCTTGGCGAGATTGCGCCATTTGCCCTCGTGGCCGAGGAGGTCGCAGACCGCCACGTCGCTGCGGCCCGCATCATTGAGCGCCGCCACGACGTTCGATCCGATAAAACCGGCCCCGCCGGTCACCAGCAACATTCAACCGTCCCTGCCCGATTTGCCAAATTCAGTGCGACTGACCAAGAAACTGTCCAAGAAACGACCCAAGAACCCGCCGCAAGCCCTGCCGTAGCGCATGATCCGCCAAAGTGTAAGCGGTTTTGGGGATCGGAACTGTCCCGCCTTGTCCTGCCTGTGCAGAGCGGCTACCGAACGGACCCTGTCGACGTCACCTGGGCCCCTTAACAAATGAACGAACATTCGCAATTTAGTGGATTTGAGGATCCGGCCGACACGCGGCCGATTCTGATCATCCCCTACATGTGGATCGGCGATTTCGTTCGGAACCATACCGTGGTGCGGGTCCTGAAGGAGCGCTGGCCGAATCGGCCGGTCGACCTCCTGACCACCCCGCTCTGCGCTCCGCTGGTCGATTACATGCCGGGCGTGCGAGAGGGGATCGCTTGGGACCTACCGCGCAGCCGGCTCGCCGTGACCAGACAATTCGGCCTCGCAAGGCTGCTGCGCGAGCGGAACTATAGCACCGCCCTGGTGCTGCCCCGGACCTGGAAGGCGGCCATCGCGCCCGCGCTGGCCGGCATCCCCGAACGGGTCGGCTTCGTCGGCGAATTCCGATTCGGCCTGATCAACCGCTGGCGCTGGGGCGAGAAACGGCTACCCCGCTTCATCGACAAGAACGCCTCGCTCGCCCAACCCGACGGCGCGCCGCTGCCGCCGGAATGGCCGGTGCCGCAATTGCGCGTTCCGCCCGAGGAGGTCGCACGCTGGCGCCAGACGAACGGCCTGACCGGGGTCACCGCAGTCGCATTGGGGCCGGGATCGGTCGGCGCCTCCAAGCGCTGGACTTACTATCCGGAAGCGGCCCGCCAGTTCGTGGAGAAGGGCCTGGAAGTCTGGGTGGTCGGCGGCCCCGGCGAGAAGGCCATGGCACAGGAGATCGTCGCTGCCGGTGGGCCGCGCGTGCGCGACCTGACCGGCACGGACTTGCGCAACGGCGTGCTCGCGATGGCGGCAGCCGGCGTTGCCATTTCCAACGACTCCGGACTGATGCACATCGCAGCCGCCCTGGGCACGCCGACCATGGGCATCTTCGGCCCGACCAGCCCTTACCTTTGGGCGCCGCTCAACGGCCTTGCCGCCACCGTCGTGCAGAACAAGTCGATCCTTTCCTGCCAGCCTTGCCAGAGCACGATCTGCCGGATGAACGGCCACCGCTGCATGCGCGACATCGCGGCCTCCGAGGTCGTCGCCATCGCGCAGCGCGTGCTCAGCGAAAGCGGCGCACGCGCCACGACGTGACAAGCGCACTGAAGCGGGATGGTTTTTGGTTGGAATCGGAAGTGAGTCGAGGATCCAGATCACCTCTCCCGAAGGGAGAGGTCGGATCGCATCGAAAGATGCGATCCGGGTGAGGGGTTACAGTCTCACTGAGCGCCGCAGCCCTTCACCCGGATTGCTGCGCAATCCGGCCTCTCCCCGCTCGGGAGAGGTGCCGGGCAACGACCTTCTCCGTCGACCGCCGACGGGGAAGGAAGAAACTATTGACGAGAATGGGATCGGTATCTCCGAGCGCTGTCCGCTCTTGGACCAGCAGGCCCATGACCGAGCGCATCTTCATGATCTCCTGCGCCACGAAGGCGCAGCTCTCATCCCGATTGATCTGATCACGCATGATGGCCTCAGCCTCAAGCATGCTCACGCGTAACGCCCTGATAAGTCTTCGGATTTCGTTGATGCGATTGTCCATAGCCATCTCCACTTCAGGGATGGCAGAATAAGAACAAAACATGAACAATGTGTCAAGGACGTCGAAAACCAACAAAGCCCGCGGCCGATGACACGGTGCGAGCCCGATCATTTCTGCGATGATGCCTGTTTGGCGATTTGCCCGACGCATCAACCAATTTCGCAAAACCCGCAAGTCGTCGCCCCACCCGTCACCGCTACTTTGCATGGGGTTGTTTTCGAGTTTTTTGTCCTGGCCCCCGAAAGCGCCGGTTCAGAGCAGCGGACGATAGACGTCTCCGATCCTCCCCGCCTCGGCATCGAGGCTGAACCTCGCGAGCACCCGTGTCCGCCCGCGCGCGCCCATGGCCAGCGCGGCGGCGGGGTCGCGCATCAGCGGCTCGAGCGCGGCGACCAGCGCATCCGCATCGCCCGGCGGCATCAAGACGCCGGTAACGCCGTCCTCGACCACGAGCTCGGCCGCGCCGGCGCGTGAGGCTGCGAGCGCGCTGCCCGCCGCCATCGCCTCGATCAGCGTCAAGCCAAAGCCTTCGTTGCGCGAGGTGAAGGCGTAGATCGTCAGCCGCTGATACCAGCGCTGTACCTGTTCGATCGGTAGCTCGCCGGTGATGACGATGCGCGATTGCAGGCCGGCGGCCTCGATCCGCTTTTTCAGATCATTCGCGAACGGCATCTGCTCCGGGGTGATCGCACCGACGATGACGGCGGTGAAATCCGGATGGCGCGGCAACAGACGGCACATCGCATCGACGAAGACATCGCTGCCCTTCTGCGCACGCACGCGGCCGAAGCAGCCGATCGCGTAGCGACCCGGCAGCGCGGCTTCCGCAAACGCTGCGCCGCGATCCAAAGGCGGCGCGTAGATGTCGGTGTCGACGCCATGCGGAATCACGATCGCCTTCACTTTCAGGAACGACGCCGAGATGTCAGAGGTTGCGATGATCGCGTCCATTCGCCGGATCAGCCAGCGCGTGATCCAGCTATGATGCCGCTGCGCGGCCGAGGTGAACACCAGCTTCAAGGGCCAGCCGAGCGCGCGCAGCAGCACGCCCGCGATCATCTCGTTGTTGCGGCGCGCGTGCCAGATCAGCGGCGCGCGCCGGCGCCATAGTTTCAGGAAGTCGGCAACGCCAAGGCGCGCGATCCCCTCCGGCGCGTCGGAGCCGAACCAGGCGGCGCGAAACAGCCTTGCCAGGCGCGGCGCGACCATCCGGTTCGTCGCGGTCACGCCGGAATAGCGCCTGTGCAGATTTGGCACGATCAGTTCGAGATCGCCCGGGAAATTGGCCACGTCACGCTCCGTTTCGTGCGGCTCCTATACGCAACATTAAGCATAGTGACCAGTTCAGCCGCGCCGATACCCCCTCTTCACCACGCAAACGTTAGCATCACCGGATGATCGCAAGACGGGTGAGATCATGACTGTGCTTGTCACCGGCGGTGCCGGCTATATCGGAAGTCACACGGTTCTGGCGCTGGCGGAAGCCGGCGAGGACGTCGTCGTGATCGACGATCTCTCCACGGGCTTTTCCGCTTACCTGCCGGAAGGCGTGCCGCTGTTCATTGGGGACGCCGGCGACGAGAACCTTGTCGAAGGTGTGATCGCCCAGCACAACATCGACAGCATCATCCATTTCGCAGGTTCGGTCGTGGTACCGCAGTCGATGCGCGATCCGCTCGGCTACTACCGCAACAACTTCATGACCGCGCGCAACCTGCTCAACGTCGCAGTCAAGCGCGGCATCAACCGCTTCATCTTCTCGTCGACCGCCGCCGTCTACGGCAATCCCGACCAGGTGCCGGTGCCCGAGCAGGCGCCGACGCGGCCGCTCTCGCCTTACGGCTCCTCGAAGCTGATGACCGAGATCATGCTGCACGACGTCGCCTCGGCCTACGGCATGCAATATGTCGTGCTGCGCTATTTCAACGTGGCCGGCGCCGATCCGCAGGCGCGCATCGGGCTCGCCACCGTCGGCGCCACGCACCTGCTCAAGATTGCAGTCGAAGCCGCCACCGGCCAGCGCGCCAAGATCGACGTGTTCGGCACCGACTATCCGACACCGGACGGAAGCTGCATCCGCGACTTCATCCACGTCACCGATCTGTCGCAGGCGCATCACTCGGCATTGGCTTACCTGCGCCGCGGCGGCCCCTCGATAACGCTGAACTGCGGCTATGGCCGCGGCTATTCCGTGCTCGAGACAATCGATGCCGTGCGTCGGGTTGCGGGGCGCAGCTTTGCGGTCCAGTACGCGCCGCGCCGGCCCGGCGACATCATGACCATGGTCGCCGATACCAGCCGCATCCGCAGCGTGCTGGACTGGAAGCCGCAATATGAGAACCTCGAAACGATTGCGGCCCATGCGCTGGCCTGGGAGGAGCAGCTGTTCCGCGAGCGCCACGGCGAGCTTCGCCAGGCGGCGTCGGCCTAGAATCGTTAGGTTTGCAAGTCCTTAATTGGGCTTGAAAAACCCTCCCTGAGCGGGCACAGAGGCCATTCGATCCCTGACGCGCGGGCAGGCTTGCCCCCGGCCGTCAATGGACTACGGATGGCCCAGTTTCCAAAGAAAATCACCGACGATCCCTATGCGGCAGCGATCCTGATTCGCCGCCTCGTCACGGAACAGGGGATCACCTATTGGCGGCGCTATCTGGTCGCCTTCGCGCTGATGGCAACGGCCGCCGGGGCGACCGCGGCCGCGACCTACGTTCTCGGCCAGGTCATCAACCAGGCCTATGTCGACAAGAACGTTCCCGGCATCGCGATGCTGTCCGGCGTGACGGTGATCCTCTTGTTCATCAAGGGCGTGGCGACCTATGGCCACATGGTGATCCTGACCAAGATCAGCAACGCTATCCTCGCCACCAACCAGCGGCAGCTCTTCGCCAAGCTGATGCGCGAAAGCATCGGCTTCTTCTCCGAGCGGCACTCCTCGGAATTCCTGGCGCGCCTCACCGCCGGCGCCAAATCGATCACCGACGTCCTCAACATGCTGGTCAACGCCGTCGGGCGCGACCTGTTGATGCTGCTCGCCATGATCGGCGTGATGGTGTGGCAGGATCCGCTGATGTCGTTCATCGGCCTCGTCGCGGTGCCACCGGCAATGCTGGTGCTGCGCAAGCTGGTCAAGCGCATCAAGGGCCTCGCCTACAACCAGTTCACGGGCACCGCGGACATCCTGGAGACCATGCAGGAATCGCTGCAAGGCATCCGCACGGTCAAGGCGTTCACGCTGGAAGATGCGATGCAAAGCCGCATCGACGAGAACATCGCAGTCGTGGAGCGCAACGCCAACAAGATGGCGCGCGTCGCCAACCGCTCCAATCCGCTGATGGAGATGCTGGGGGGCTTCGCGGTCGCCGGCTGCCTGCTCTATGGCGGCTACAGCGTGGTCGCACTCGGTGCCACCCCGGGGCAGTTCTTCTCCTTCATGACCGCGTTCCTGATGGCAACCGAGCCGGCCAAGCGGCTGGCGCGGCTCAACATCGACCTCAACAGCCAGCTCGTCGGCGCGCGCATGCTTCTCGAAGTCGTCGACAGCCCGGCGAGCGAGCAATCCGATGACGACAAGCCGGCACTGAAACTGTCGGACGCGCGGATCGAGCTCAACGATGTCAGCTTCGCCTACCGCGCGGGCGAGACCGTGCTCAACCGCATGAGCTTCACTGCCGAGCCCGGCAAGGTCACCGCGCTGGTCGGCCCTTCCGGCGGCGGCAAGTCGACCGTGCTGGCGCTGTTGCTGCGCTTTTACGAGGCGACGCAGGGTGACATCCTGATCGACGGCCAGTCGATCGCGTCGGTGTCGCGCAAATCGCTGCGCGCGCAGACCGCCTATGTCGGCCAGGACGTCTATCTCTTCCGCGACACCATCCGCAACAACATCGCCTTCGGCAGGTCTGGCGCCAGCGAAGATGAGATCATCGATGCCGCCAAGGCGGCCTGCGCCCACGATTTCATCATGGGCTTCCCGCTCGGCTACGACACGCCGGTCGGCGAGCATGGCACGCAGCTCTCAGGCGGCCAGCGCCAGCGCATCGCTGTCGCCCGCGCGCTGCTCAAGAACGCCCCGATCATCCTGCTCGACGAGGCCACCGCCGCGCTCGATTCCGAATCCGAGAAGCAGGTGCAGGAGGCGATCGAGCATCTCTGCCGGAACCGCACCACCATCGTGATCGCGCACCGTCTGCACACCATCATGCACGCGGACGCCATCCTGGTGGTCGAGGGCGGCGAGATCGTCGAGCGCGGACGGCATGACGAGCTCTTGCGTCGCTCCGGCCGCTACGCCTCGTTCTTCCGTCTCCAGCATCACGACACCAGCCCGCTGGGGCTGGCGCCAATCAGCGCAACCGCTTAGGAATTCTTATCACCCAAGAGCAGCGAGATCGCTTCATGAACGCCGCCTCCTACGTCATCCCGCTTCCGCCTCAGGCTTCGCTTCCCGTCGTCGGCGAGACCGGCCGTTATCCGGTGCGCCGGATCTGGTGTGTCGGCCGCAACTATCTCGAGCACATCCGCGAAATGGGCAATGACGAGCGCGCCCCGCCGTTCTTCTTCGCCAAGCACGCCGACATGCTGGTGCCCGATGGCGCCACCATCCCCTATCCGCCCCTCACCAAGGACCTGCATCACGAGGTCGAGCTGGTCGTCGCGATGAAGAGCGGCGGCCTCAATATTCCCGCTGAGAAGGCGCTCGACCATGTCTACGGCTATGCCGTCGGCATCGACCTGACCCGCCGCGACCTCCAGATCGCCTCGCGCAAGAAGGAGCGGCCCTGGGAGATCGGCAAGTCGTTCGACGGTTCGGCGCCCTGCTCCGCGGTGCAGCCGGCCTCGAAGATCGGTCATCCGTCGAAGGGCAAGATCTGGCTCACCGTCAACGGCAAGGAAGCCCAGAAAGGCGACCTCACTGAGTTGATCTGGAACGTGCCGGAGATCATCTGGCAGCTCTCGCAGCAGGTGAAGCTCGCTGCCGGCGACATCATCCTGACCGGCACGCCCGCCGGCGTGTCGCAGCTCCAGCCCGGCGACGAGCTCGAATGCGGCGTCGACGGCGTCGGCACGCTGAAGGTCTCGATCGGCCAGCCGGAGTGAAACTCGCACAGCGTCAAGCTCGGAGCGCAGGGCGGATTAGCGAAGCATAATCCGCCACCACGGGCGCGTGGCAACTGAGCACGTCGATTGTTGCTCAAGTCGAAAGGTGGATTACGCTTCGCTAATCCACCTACGCACTGGGAATCAGGACCCCGGAGTGCATTCCGGGGCTTTTCTATATTAGACTGATCCCGGGGCTCGGCCGGCGGGCCAGCATCGCGAATGCACTGAAACGAGAGGATGTCTCGGATGCCGAACACGACCACGGAGCTTGAAGCACTCCTGATGCAGCGCTCACTCACCGATCCCGAGCTCGTGGCGGCGTCGGAAGCAGCTCCGGACTTCCGGATCCTGCCGGATGCCACGGTGATCAAGATCGGCGGGCAGAGCGTCATCGATCGCGGCCGCGCCGCGGTCTATCCGCTGGTCGAGGAGATCATCGCTGCGCGCAAGGTCCACAAGCTCCTGATCGGGACCGGCGCAGGCACCCGCGCGCGGCATCTCTATTCGATCGCGGCGGGGCTTCGCCTGCCGGCTGGCGTGCTTTCGCAGCTCGGCGCCTCCGTTGCCGATCAGAACGCCGCGATGCTCGGGCAACTCCTCGCCAAGCACGGCATCTCCGCGGTCAGCAGCGCCGGGCTCTCGTCCGTGCCGCTGTTCCTCGCCGAGGTGAACGCCGTCATCTTCAGCGGCATGCCGCCCTATAGCCTGTGGATGCGTCCCGCGGCCGAGGGCGTGATTCCGCCCTACCGCACCGACGCCGGCTGCTTCCTCGTGGCCGAGCAGTTCGGCTGCAAGGCGATGATCTATGTGAAGGACGAGAACGGCCTCTACACCGCGAATCCCAAGACCTCAGAGAGCGCCACCTTCATCCCAAAAATCTCGGTGGCTGAAATGAAGGCCAAGGGCTTGCAGGACTCGATCCTGGAATTCCCGGTGCTCGATCTCCTCGCCTCAGCGCGCCATGTCCGCGAGGTGCAGATCGTCAATGGCCTCGTTCCCGGCAATCTGACCCGCGCGCTCGCGGGCGGGCATGTCGGCACCATCATCACTGCGAGCTGAAGAGATTAGCGCCATGACTGTCACCAACCAGATCAAGCACGTCGCCTCGCCGCTCGCACGCCAGACCCTTCTCGACGGCGATCTCACGCGCCCGGTTGCAGGTAGCCGCCCGATCAAGCTTCTGCCCTGGGTGCAGGTCGTCAAGATCGGTGGCCGCCTCATGGATCGCGGTCATGAAGCGATTCTCCCGCTCGTCGACGAGCTGCGCTCGCTGCTATCGGAGCATCGCCTGCTCATCCTGACCGGCGCCGGCGTCCGCGCCCGCCATCTCTACAGCGTCGGCCTCGACCTCGGGCTCCCCGTCGGGTCGCTCGCGCCGCTCGCCGCGAGCGAGGCCGGCCAGAACGGCCATATCCTTGCGAGCCTGCTCGCGCCGGAAGGCGTCTCCTATGTCGAGCACCCCACCATCGCGAGCCAGCTCGCCATTCATCTCTCGGCCGCCCGCGCGGTCGTGGGCAGCGCGTTTCCGCCGTACCACCATCACGAATTCCCGACCTCGCGCATCCCGCTGCATCGGGCCGACACCGGCGCGTTCCTGCTCGCCGACGCACTCGGCGCCGCGGGGCTGACGATCGTCGAGGACGTCGATGGCGTCTATACCGTCGATCCCAATGGCGCCGACGGCAAGAAGGCGGAGCTGCTACGCGAGACCAACGTTGCCGAGCTCGGCAAGCTGAAGGGCACGCTGCCGTTCGATCCCGCGCTGCTCGAAGTGATGGCGAACGCGCGGCATATCGCGCGCGTGCAGGTCGTGAATGGTCTCGTTCCGGGCCGGCTCACGGCGGCGCTGCGCGGCCAGCACGTGGGGACGATCGTTCAGACCGGCGCCCGCCCGGCGTAGCGTCACCGCCAAGTCCACGAAAACAAAGCCCCGGAGCACGCTCCGGGGCTTCTTGCAATCAGTGGATTACGCTGCGCTAATCCACCCTACGCGCTTCGATCACTTCAACGCCGACATCACGATGAGACCGAGGATCAACGCCGTCAGCGAATATTTCAGCGTGTAGTAGACGTTGCGGTTCCATTCCTTGACCTTGCGGCTCGCAAGGTGGATCTCGTAGAGCTTGCCGAACACCTTGTTGAGCACGCCGACGCTCTCGCCATCGACGTTCTGGGTCGCCGACGCCTTGACGATGTGATGGCTAACCCAGCGATTCATCGCGGTCATGAAGCCAAACTTCATCGGGCGCTCGACGTCGCAGAACAGGATGATGCGGTTGACGTCGGTCGCGTTCTCGGCGCTGTGGATGAAGGTCTCGTCGAACATGAAGGCTTCGCCGTCGCGCCAGACGCATTCGACGCCGTCGACGAGAATCCGGCACTTGTTCGAGTTCGGCGTCACGAGGCCGAGGTGATAGCGCAGCGATCCGGCGAAGGGATCGCGGTGCGCGCCGAGCTTGCCGCCG
The DNA here is from genome assembly GCF_059803455.1 of Bradyrhizobium sp. UFLA05-108. NCBI lineage: Bacteria > Pseudomonadati > Pseudomonadota > Alphaproteobacteria > Hyphomicrobiales > Nitrobacteraceae > Bradyrhizobium > Bradyrhizobium sp. UFLA05-108. Next base: position 29,938 of record NZ_JBANAZ010000060.1, read on the forward strand.
GGCGGCAGCATCGCGAACATCGCGCCATGCACCGATGGAATCGAGTTCAGAAGCTCCACCGTCTTCGGGCACAGCGTGCGCGCCGAGGGCAGGAAGTCATCGTACCATTTCAGGTAAAAGCGCTTCCAGCCGCTCTTGAAGAACGAATAGAAACCCCAGTCGTTGTTCTTGGCGGCGGCGCGGATGAAGCCCTCATCGAACAGGCGCACCGCCTCGTCGCGGATCGTCTCCCAATTCTCGCTGAGCGGCTTCAGCTCGGGAAACTGCTCGACCGAGATCACCGGCTTGTTCGGTACCGCCGAGCCGGCATACATCAGCACGTTGTAGGGTGCGAGATAGGTCGAATGATCGCCAAGCTGGCGCGCAAAGCGGAGCCGCTGCTTGCCCCGGAAGTGGACGTAAATCGTTGATGCCGCAAGCACATAGAGGATGACGAGTTGCGGCGCAAAGAGCTGTTTCAGCATTTCCCCGATCCCAAGTGACCCAGCCGCGTCTCGTGTAGCCCGGCCCGCCGTCAGCGGCAAGGCGCCGCAGGCGGGTTCCGCCGTTCTCGACACAGACAGTTGAGACGGCTGGGACTGCGATCAGGCCCGCGCGAACGCCTGAAGCCCCTTGAAAGTGAGGCGCTTGGGGTCCCTGACGCCTTCGAGATAGAACCGGCGGATGAAGGTGGCGACGGCGTCGCGGTCACAATCGGTCAGCGCGACAACGGCGTCGACCGCGATCTTCTGGGCTTCCATTGGGCTACCCTTAGTTAGCGAGCACCCCGGCCGAGAGAGCCTAGGAGGCGCCGGTTAATCCGGCGTTAACCGTTTGGGCAGCATGGCCGATTCATCTCCGGCCTCGAATACGCAAAACAACGCATGGCGCGGTCGGCCCGTCAGCTCGCGGCGATATCGACGACCGCCTGGGCAAAGGCCTGCGGCGCTTCCTGCGGCAGGTTGTGCCCGATGCCGCCGGTGATCGTCCGGTGCTCGTATCTGCCGGAAAACATCTTCGCGTAGGCGGAGGGCTCCGGGTGCGGTGCCCCATTGGCATCGCCCTCCATGGTAATGGTCGGCACGGTGATCACCGGCAGGCCCGCCAGCCGTTGCTCGACCTCGGCATATTTTGCTTCGCCGTCGGCCAGCCCGAGCCGCCAGCGATAATTATGGATCGCGATGTCGACATGATCGGGATTGTCGAGCGAGGCCGCGCTGCGGTCGTAGGTGGCGTCGTCGAAATGCCATTCGGGCGAGGCGAGCTTCCAGATCAGCTTGGCGAAATCATGCGTGTTCTTCGCGTAGCCTTCGCGGCCGCGCTCGGTGGCGAAATAGAACTGATACCACCATTGCAGCTCGGCAGCCGGCGGCAGCGGCATCTTGCCCGCCGCCTGGCTGGAAATCAGATAGCCACTGACTGAGACCATCGCCTTGACGCGCTCCGGCCAGAGCGCCGCAATGATGTTGGCGGTCCGCCCGCCCCAATCGTAGCCGGCGAGCGTCGCCTGCTTGATGTTGAGCGCGTCCATCAGCGCGACGAGGTCGACGGCGAGCGCCCCGGGCTCGCCGTTGCGCATCGTCTCGCCCGACAGGAAGCGCGTCGTGCCATAGCCGCGCAGATGCGGCACGATGACGCGAAGACCGGCCTCCGCCAGCGCAGGCGCGACATCGACGAAACTGTGGATGTCATAGGGCCAGCCATGCAGCAGGATCACCACGGAACCGTCGGCCGGACCGGCCTCGGCGTATCCCACGTTGAGGACGCCGGCATCGATCTGCTTGATCGCGGCAAAGGACGTGTTCGTACCCGGCTTGATCGCGGGCAAGGTCGAGGGGCTCGCCTTGCCGGACTGCGCGGCGGCAGCGCTGCCGAGAACGAATGGTGCGGCGACACCGATCGCGGCAGTGGTCAGGAAACGACGACGCTCTCTGTTTATCTCTTTTGACATCTTCATCTCCCGCATTTGGAAAGGTGCGCAATGCAGCCGAGGCGCCGCTGAATCGCGACGGATGTACGCGCGATCAAGGCGCGCCAAATGGCCGGTCTGCGATAAACACTCTTCGCGCGGCGAACGAGTCACAATTCAGCGAGTGTCGATGGCTTTCTTGAGAACCGCGAACTGCTTCTTCAACCGCGGCACGGCAAAATCCGTGAAGGCCCGCACCTTCGGGACCGAGAGCCGGCCCTGCGGCGAAATCAGGTGCACGGGCATTTCGGGATCCTCGTCGCCGGCAAGCACGATGACGAGCTCGCCGCGATGCACCTGTTCGGCGACTTGATAGGAATACATCCGCGCGACGCCGCGCCCGGCGACGGCGGAAGCGACCGCTGCATAGGTGCTGTTGATCACGAGCCGCGGCGTGAACTGAACGGTTCGCGGCACCACGGAGCCGGGCTCCGGCGCAAACGTCCAGGAATTCGGCAGGTGAGCCATGGCGACGATCTGATGCTTGGCGAGATCGCCGGGCTCGCTGATTCGTGGATGCTGGTTGAGATATCGCGGAGCAGCCACGACGACACGGCGCACGTCGCCGAGCTTCATCGCGACCATCGCGGAGTCCGAGAGAGGACCGATGCGGAGCGCCACGTCGATGCCCTCCTCGATCAAGTTGACCGCCCGGTCGAACAGCAACAGTTTTGCCGACACCGTCGGGTAGGCATCCAGGAACGTGTCGAGGATTGGCCGTAGCACCATCTCGCCGGAGACCACAGGCGCAGTGATCGCAAGCGTGCCGCGCGGCGCGGCACGCGGCCCCGCCGCGATATCGTCGGCCTCCTCCAGCTCGGTCAGCACGCGGCGGCAGATCTCGACATAACGCTCGCCCTCCTCGCTGAGCTTGATCGACCGCGTCGTGCGGTGCAGGAGCTCGATGCCGACCCGCTCTTCCAGGAAGGCGACGGCGCGGCTCACCGCGGCCGGCGACCGGCCGAGTTTGCGGCCAGCAGCAGCAAGGCTGCCCTCCTCCACCGTAAGGACGAACACCTTCATCGCGTCGAGACGATCCATGCGCCTTCCGTTGCCCCAGCAAGGTCCGGCCGCAAGCTAGGCGCTCACGCGCGGCACGACAACCGCCGCAAGGGCTGATCCGCCATTCGATCGCGCCGCGAAAGAGTGTCTGCCGGACAGCGCGTATTCGCGCAGACCTCACCGCAGCGTACGTATGACGGCGAGCCAGTCCAGCCGATTGGCACCCGTTCACCCCAACAATAGGAGCCTATCATGGGTATCGAGCAGAAAGTCGCCATCATCACCGGTGCATCACAGGGCATCGGCGCCGCCCTCGTCCAAGCCTACCGCGACCGCAATTATCGGGTCGTCGCAACGGCCCGTAGCATCAAGCCGTCGAGCGATGACGAAGTCCTCGCCGTTCCCGGCGACATTGCCGACTGGACCACCGCCGAGCGCGTGGTCTCGCAGGCTGTCGCCCGCTTCGGCCGCGTCGACACGCTGGTGAACAATGCCGGCATCTTCGTCGCAAAGCCGTTCACGCAGTACACGGCCGAGGACTATGCGGCGGTGATGGGCATCAACGTCGCGGGCTTCTTCCGCATCACGCAGCTTGCCATCGCCGAGATGGAAAAGCAGGGCTCGGGTCACGTCGTCCAGATCACGACCACCCTCGTCGATCAGGCCAACTCGAACGTACCATCGGTGCTGGCTTCGCTAAGCAAGGGTGGGCTCGCGGCCGCGACGAAGTCGCTGGCGATCGAATACGCCAAGCGTGGCATTCGCGTGAACGCGGTTTCGCCCGGCATCATCAAGACGCCGATGCATCCCGCCGAGACGCATGCCCAGCTCGGCGCGATGCACCCGCTCGGCCACATGGGCGAGACGTCCGACATCGTCAATGCTGTGCTCTATCTCGAGCAAGCCGGCTTCGTGACCGGCGAGATCCTGCATGTCGACGGCGGCCAGAGCGCCGGCCATTGATCCGACAGGAGAGTTCACCGTGCCCATCGTCACAATTCAAGTGACCCGCGAAGGAACGACGGCCGGCGCGACGTCGCTCACCGCGGAGGAGAAAGCCGCGCTGCTCAAGGGCTCGAGCCAGTTGCTGCTCGATGTCCTCGGCAAGCCGCTGGATTCGACCCTTGTCGTGATCGAAGAGGTCGACACCGACAATTAAGGTTGGGGCGGCGTGCCCGTCCTCGAATTCCGACGCCGCCGCGCGAGGCAACCAGGCTGATCCGTGCGCGATGAAGCGCGCAGGAGGATGACATGACCGAACTGAATGCAGATGCCCGCAAGCCCCACGCCAACGTCCGGCCGCATGAGCGGCCGGGGGCGACCTGGCGGTTTGCGATGGCGGGCTTGTGTGCTTCGCTGGTTGGATTAGGTCTCGCTCGCTTTGCCTACACGCCGCTGATTCCAGCCCTGATCGCGGGCAAATGGTTCAGCGCTTCCGACGCTGTCTATCTTGGCGCTGCGAACCTCGCCGGCTATCTCGCCGGCGCGCTGATCGCGCGGCCCGCTGCCGCGCGCGTTGGCGCTGTCCGCGCGCTGCGCATCATGATGCTGCTCGCCACGCTGTCCTGCTTTGCCTGCGCGGTGCCGGTATCCTTCACCTGGTTCTTCGCCTGGCGTTTCCTGGCGGGCTTCACCGGCGGCATCATCATGGTGCTGGCAGCCTCGGTCGTGCTGCCGCACACCGCGCCCGCCAAGCGCGGCATCGTTGGCGGCGTGATTTTCGCAGGTGTCGGCCTCGGCGTCGCCGCCTCGGGGACGCTGGTGCCGCTGTTGCTGCAACAGGGTTTGCGGCAGAGCTGGTATGGGCTCGGGATTCTCTCCGGACTGTTGACCCTTCTCAGCTGGTGGAACTGGCCTGCGGACGGGCCGGCCGAAGCTGCGTCTTCAGCTTATCATGCCAAGCATGGTCGCACCCCGCTCGCCGCCCGCGCCCTGTTGGTCCAGTATGGCCTCAACGCCGTGGCACTCGTGCCGCACATGGTCTTCATCGTCGATTTCGTGGCGCGCGGCCTTGGCCAGGGTATCGCGGCGGGATCGCGCTACTGGGTGCTCTATGGTCTCGGCGCGATCATGGGGCCGCTGATCACGGGCCATCTCGGCGACCGGAGCGGATTCGGTCCCTCTTTGCGCGCAGCTTTCCTGATCGAGGCCGCCGCAGTCCTGCTTCCGACAGTCAGCACCGCACCGGTCTCCCTGATCGTGTCGAGCGTGGTCGTCGGCGCCTTCACGCCCGGCATCGTTCCGCTTGTGCTCGGGCGCATCCATGAGCTCATCCCGCACAGCTCCGAGCAGCAGCGTGCCACATGGAGCCACGCGACCACCAGCTTTGCGCTATTCCAGGCGGCCGCGGCCTATGGCTTCTCCTGGTTGTATGTGCAGACCGGCGGTGACTATCTGGTCCTGTTCGGTCTCGGCGGAGGCGCCGTGATACTGGCGCTGGCGATCGATCTCGGCCTTGCGCTGACTCTGCGCAAGCAATGAGCGCGAGGTCGGCTGCACTCACGAATACTGCATCACGCCGTCGTCGACCTTGCCGAAGCGGAGCGAGACGATGTCGATTGCATAGTTCTGATACAGTCGCCACGGTCGCTTCGAGCCCTGCTTCGGCAGCTTTGCAATCGAGCGCTGCACATAGCCCGAGGTGAAATCGAGCGAAGGCTGGGCGGCGACCGTCGCATCGTCATTGTGCGGCACGCATTGGCGGAAATTGTGCCGGTCCATGTAGTTGACGATCCGGCAGACATATTCGCAGGTGAGATCGCATTTCAGCGTCCACGACGCGTTGGTGTAGCCGAAGGCCGAGGCGAGATTGGGCACGTCCGCGTACATCATGCCCTTGTAGGTCAGCGTCTTGGCGAAATCGATCACCCGCCCGTCGACGCTGATCTCGAGTCCGCCGACGATCTGAAGCACGAGCCCGGTCGCAGTGACGATGATATCGGCGGCGAGTTCGCTGCCATCCTTGAGGCGAATTCCGTCTTTCGTGAAGGTGTCGATCTCGTTGGTAACGACGCAGGCACGCTTCTCGCGGATCGCCATGAAGAGGTCGCCATCGGGCACCAGGCACAGCCGCTGATCCCAGGGATTGTAGCGCGGCGTGAAATGCGTCGCGACGTCGTAGTCCGGTCCAAGCGCCATCTGGACGCCCTTCAGGATCAAGTCCTTCACCTTGGCGGGCCGACGCCGGCTGAGCTGGAAGAAGAACATGCCCCACATCACGTTGCGCCAGCGGATCAAATGATAGGCGAGCGTCGCCGGCAGGTTGCGGCGCAGCTTGTTGGCGAGCGGATCCTGCGCAGGACGCGACACGACATAGGTCGGCGAACGCTGGAGCATGACGACCTCTGAGGCTTTCTTCGCAAGCTCCGGCACCAGCGTCACGGCAGTGGCGCCCGATCCGATTACCACGACGCGCTTATCGGCGTAGTCGATGTCCTCGGTCCACTTCTGCGGATGCACGATGCGGCCTTTGAAATCCGCAGTGCCCTTGAATTCCGGCGTGTAGCCTTCTTCGTATTTATAGTAGCCGGAGCACATGAACAGGAAATTGCAGGTGAAGCGTACGATCTCGGATGCACCTTCGCCCGTCGGACGCTCGGCTTCGACGGTCCAGCGCGCATCCGGCGTCGACCACGACGCGCGCTTGACGCGATGGCGGAAGCGGATCTTCCTGTCGATACCGTTCTCGGATGCCGTCTCGCGCACGTAGTTGAGAATTTGCGGCCCGTCGGCAATCGCCTTCGGATCGGTCCACGGCTTGAAGGAATAGCCGAGCGTGAACATGTCGCTGTCTGATCGGACGCCGGGATAGCGGAACAGATCCCAGGTACCGCCGATGCAATCGCGCCCTTCGAGGATGACGTAGCTCTTGCCCGGGCATTTCGTCTTGAGATGATAGCCCGCGCCGATGCCGGACAGGCCGGCGCCGACGATGAGGACGTCGAAGTGTTCTTGTTGCATGGTTTCCTCCGCCGCCCAAGATTGTCCGGCCATCATTGCCGCTCGTCAATCGCTAATCGGCGTCCGATGCAACCGGGAGGAGAATCCCGTAGTTTCCGGCCTGCAAAACAAAAAGCCCCGGATTGCTCCGGGGCTTCTGCATGTTGCGAGGCGATCGGACCTCAGTAGCGGTAGTGATCCGACTTGTACGGGCCTTCCTGCTTGACGCCGATGTAGTCGGCCTGGTCCTTGCGCAGCTCGGTCAGCTTGACGCCGATCTTCGCGAGGTGCAGACGCGCGACCTTCTCGTCGAGCGTCTTCGGCAGCACGTAGACCTTCTTCTCGTACTTGCCGTCCTTGTTGTTGGCGAACAGCTCGATCTGCGCCAGCGTCTGGTTGGTGAAGGACGCGGACATCACGAAGCTCGGATGGCCCATGGCGTTGCCGAGGTTCACGAGGCGGCCTTCCGACAGCATGATGATGCGGTGCTTGTCGGGGAATTCGATCTCGTCGACCTGAGGCTTGATGTTGGTCCACTTCAGATTGCGCAGAGCCGCGATCTGGATCTCGTTGTCGAAGTGACCGATGTTGCAGACGATGGCGCGATCCTTCATCGCGCGCATGTGCTCGATGGTGATGATGTCCTTGTTGCCGGTCGCAGTGACGAAGATGTCGGCGCGGGGCGCGGCGTCTTCCATGGTCACGACCTCGTAGCCTTCCATCGCTGCCTGGAGCGCGCAGATCGGATCGACTTCCGACACCATCACGCGGCAGCCGGCCTGGCGCAGCGAGGCGGCCGAGCCCTTGCCGACGTCGCCGAAGCCCGCGACCATCGCCACCTTGCCCGACAGCATCACGTCGGTGCCGCGGCGGATGCCGTCGACGAGCGATTCACGGCAGCCATAGAGGTTATCGAACTTCGACTTGGTGACGCTGTCGTTGACGTTGATGGCGGGGAAGAGCAGCGTGCCCTTGTTGGCCATCTCGTAGAGGCGATGCACGCCCGTGGTGGTCTCTTCCGAGACGCCCTTGATGTTCTTGGCGATCTCGCCGAACCAGCCCTTGGGCTTCTCCTGCAACAGGCGCTTGATCAGCGCATAGAAGATTTCCTCTTCCTCGGAAGCAGGTTTGTCGAGGAAAGCGGTGTCGCCGTTCTCGGCGCGGACGCCGGCGTGCACCAGCATGGTCGCGTCGCCGCCGTCATCGAGGATCATGTTCGGCGTGCCGCCGCCGTGCCAGTCGAACAGCTTTGCGGTGTAGTCCCAGTATTCGGTCAGCGTCTCGCCCTTCACGGCGAAGACGGGAATGCCAGCCGCGGCGATCGCGGCGGCGGCGTGATCCTGCGTCGAATAGATGTTGCAGGAGACCCAGCGGATGTCGGCACCGAGCGCGGCGAGCGTCTCGATCAGCACCGCAGTCTGGATCGTCATGTGCAGCGAGCCGGCGATGCGCGCGCCCTTCAGCGGCTGCTTCGGACCGAACTCCTCACGGGTGGCCATCAGGCCGGGCATCTCGGTCTCTGCGAGCGAGATCTCCTTGCGGCCGAAATCGGCCAGCGAAATGTCCTTGACGATGTAATCGGTGAAGCCAGGCTTCGCGTTCATGTCGAGCTTCCTGTTGTTTGAAAAACTCATTCCGGGGCGCTCGTGAAACGAGCGAACCCGGAATCCAGAGGTTCGAGATCCCGGGTTCACCGCTATCGTGGCGTCCCGGAATGACGGAATTGATCAGACTGCGCGCTTGAGCGGTTCGACGAGGTCGGTCTTCTCCCAGGAGAAGCCGCCTTCGTTGTCGGGCGTGCGCCCGAAATGGCCGTAGGCCGAAGTGCGCGCGTAGATCGGGCGATTGAGGTCGAGATGAGTGCGGATGCCGCGCGGGGTGAGATCCATTGCCTGCGCCGCCGCCTTCTCGAGCTGATCCTCCGGCACCTTACCGGTGCCGTGGGTGTCAATGTAGATCGACAGCGGGCGCGCCACGCCGATGGCATAAGCAAGCTGGAGCGTGCAGCGGTCGGCGAGACCGGCCGCGACGATGTTCTTGGCGACGTAGCGCGCGGCATACGCGGCCGAGCGATCGACCTTGGTCGGATCCTTGCCGGAGAACGCGCCGCCGCCATGCGGGGCCGCGCCGCCATAGGTGTCGACAATGATCTTGCGGCCGGTCAGGCCGGAGTCGCCATCGGGACCGCCGATGTAGAACTTGCCGGTCGGATTGATGTGCCAGATGGTCTTGCCGTTGATCCAATCCTTCGGCAGCGCCTCGCGCACATAGGGCTCGACGATGTCGCGGACCTGGTTCGAGGTGAGATCCTCGACCAGGTGCTGGTGCGAGACCACGATCTCGCGCACGCCGACCGGCTTGCCGTTCTCGTACTGCACGGTGACCTGGCTCTTGGAGTCTGGACCCAGGACCTTCTCGCGGCCGGAATGGCGCGCTTCGGAGATCAGCCGCAGGATCTTGTGGGCGTAGAAGATCGGCGCCGGCATCAGGTCGGGCGTCTCGTTGGTGGCGTAGCCGAACATGATGCCCTGGTCGCCCGCGCCCTCTTCCTTGACCTCGCCCGGCTGAAGCGCATCGACGCCCTGCGCAATGTCGGCCGACTGCGGATGCAGGAGGATCTCGATATCCGCGGTCTTCCAGTGAAAACCTTCCTGCTCGTAGCCGATGTCCTTGATCGCGCCGCGCACGACGCTCTCGATCTGCTCGTTGGTGACCGATGCGGGACCACGGGTCTCGCCCGCGATCACGACCTTGTTGGTGGTCGCGAGCGTTTCGCAGGCCGCGCGGATCTGCCACGGGTCAATGCCGGCTTTAGGTCCTTCGCGGTAGAACAGATCGACGATCTCATCGGAGATCCGGTCGCAGACCTTGTCCGGATGGCCTTCGGACACGGACTCGCTGGTGAAGAGATAGGACGCTCGCATCAGTAACCCCTTGTCCCGCCCCGTTGGGCAGTCGTTTGCAATGTTTACTTTTGGATGATGTCAATCACGCCGGCGCGAGATGACGTAGGATTCGTCGTAAAACCAGAGCCCGTTGTACTTCCGCAGCACGTCCCTGGCAGCATCCAGAGTACGGCCGTTTTGAGTCATTTCCGTCAATCGGTCGTCCTCAATCTGAGCGACATACACCGCCGCATTCCACGCTGCAAAGGCCGTCGAGGTTCCGATGGTACCCGTCACCTCGTTGGGCAGCGCTTCCATATCATACCTGAAGATCGAGCGGTTATCAGCATATGCATTAAAATTTAGATCGCGGCCCAACGATCCGAGCTCATACTTAACTGCGCGCAATAGCTCATGACGGCTCACCGCGAAAGGATTTTCTCCGGGCCAGATCGCCTGGATCATTTCCATGCCCGGATCGTGACCATGAGAGTGAATACCGATCAGGCGCCCCCCTGGCCGCAATGCCCGCGCCAGAGGCGCAATGATCCGCTTTGCGCGAAAATTAACCGAGGACAGGGCGCGGTATGGCTGGGATGCGATAACCAGGTCGAAATTGGCCTCGGTCTGGCCGGGACGCGGAATGGTCGAATCCAGCAGGAATCTGTGATCCTCGCGATAGAGCACGAGGACGACGGGCCGCTCATAGAGCGGCATGGCCGTGCGCGGGCTGATCGCGGCGCGCCAGTTCTGCTCCAGGAACGGCCTCAGCTCGGCGATCTGCTGCTCGAACTCGCCCGAGGAAGCGCCCAGCAGCGGAACCTCGTGCCAGACGGTCGCGGCGGCCGCGGCGGGCGAGGCCGGCGTCAACCAGGGCGCCTCCGAGTAGAACATGTTGGTAAAGACGAAAACCGACGCGGGATGCTCAAAAATGCGGTCCGGCACCTTCTCCAACGTCAGGCGCAGGTCCTCGAGACTAAGCTCCTTGCCGGCGACATAGAACGGCATGTGCGGAAAGCGCTGGTGGGTGGCGCGCAGCACCCGCGCCAGCACGGTGCCGTCACCGACGCCCGCGTCGAATATGCGCAGAGCCGGTGGGCGCGGATGGATGCTGGTGAGCTCGAGCGCCACGCGCTCGGCGATCACGCGTTTCTCGCTGCAGGTATGGACGAACAGCAGGTATTTCTGCCGGTTCTCGAAGAAGCGGAAATTACCGCGCGGATCGCGCTTCTCCGGCGGCACCTGAAGCCCTCGCGGCGGCGGCAGGCCTCCGGTCATCGATGCGGCCATATAGGCCTGGATCCGCTCCAGCGTATCGATGGTGATGCGCTTACCCTCGCGCAGGCGCTGCACCAGCTTCCCATCGTTCACCGCGCGCCGGCCAAACGTCGATTCCGCCATGTCCGCCTTGCGGCAGAACTCGGTGATCTGGCTGAGAATTTCGTCGTTCTTCATGAGTGGGACGGAGGTGGGCAGCGGGTTGGGATAAGCAGTTCCTACCACGGTCTGCCCAATGGGGGAAGCTTGGGCTTTGGATTGATGGCTAGTGCCCTGCCTGACGGTTCAGTCGATCATCTCGTCGGCATTCGACAGCAGCGCGGGCGGCAGGACGAGGCCGAGCGCTTTGGCCGTCTTCAGGTTGATCAGGAGCTCGAACTTGGTCGGCTGATAAATCGGGATGTCGCCGGGTCTGGCTCCCTTCAGGATTTGGTGCACGTCCTGGGCCATGCGCCTGAGCAATTCCGCGAGGTCGACCGTATAGGCCATCAGTCCGCCGGCATCGACGTAATCGCGGTACGGACACATCGTCGGCAAGCGGTATTTCAGGGCGAGTTCGGCAATCAGCTGCCGGTGAGCGTAGAGGTCGCCTTCGCCCGTGATCAAGACTGCGTCCGGCCGTTGCTCGGCCATATCAGTGAAGACACGCTCGATCTCCGTGGTCGTCCCGATGTTCGGGACCATCGAGACCAGTGAAATTCCCAACCGGCTGCTGACATCGCGCAAGGCCTGCCCAAATGAGCCTTCCCACCCGTCACGCATCCCGAGGAAGGCGACGCTCGCAGCCTGAGAGACGGCCTCCTTCAGCAACGCGAGGCGCTTCCCCCAGATCTCGATGCCTGCATCGAGCGTGATACCGGTCAGGTTGCCGCCGGGTCGGGCCAGGCTGGCGATCAGCCCCGCCTTCAGCGGATCCAGCATAAACGCCACAAGCGGTATCGTGCTGGTCGTGGCCTTGAAGGCGACCACGACCGGATTGGTCCCGGTGACGATCAAATCCGGATTGCGCGCCACGATATCCCGGGCGAAATCAGCATAGCGCTCGTGATGCCCCTCGGCGGAATAGCGCTCGACGATCAGATTTTGTCCTTCGACGTAACCCAGCCGACGGAGCTCTCCGAAAAACGCGCGCCACGCCGTCCCCCCGCCCGTTTCGGTCAGGAGGCCAACGGGGATGGCCGGATGGAAGATCGCAATCCGCGGTGGCGTCCCCCGCTGCGCCCGCGCGGGTTGGATCGCCGTGGCAAGCAAGAGACCCGCTGTGAAATCCCGCCGCCTCATTGCACAACGCCTCTGGACGTCTGAGCAATGCCCGGATCGTATCAGGTTACGACGGCGTGACGCAGAGGAAATAGCAGGAGCCGGCCTTGCCGCACTGGCCCAACTCGATCTTCGTGTTGGGTCATTGTTTCTGCCCTTGAACCATCGTTCCCGCCCCGGCAACAAACAAGGGACGCTCACCCCCGGATTCCGCCAAATGCGCCGTCTGCTTGTCGCGCTCTCTCTGCTTGTCTCAGCGTTCTGGAGCGCACCCGTCCTTGCGCAGTCGCGCAGCCAGCTCGGGCCGCTCTGCACCACCGACACCACGCCGGCCGACCAGCAGATCGATGCCTGCAACAAGATCATCGCGCTGAAGGTGTTCAAGGGCGGACAGCTCGCAACCGTCTATTTCTGGCGCGCAGTGGGCTGGAACAAGAAGGGCGACTACGCGAAGGTCATCGCGGATGCGACCGAAGCGATCCGCCTGGAGCCGAGCCAGGCGGTCCACAACCTGCGCGGCTCGGCCTATTTCGACAAAGGCGAGTACGACATCGCGATCGCCGATTTCGACGACGCGCTGAAGCTCGGGCCACCGAGCGGAATCATCTTCCACAACCGCGGCAACGCCTATCAAGGCAGGAAGGACTACGCCAAGGCGATTGCAGATTTCGACGCGGCGATAAAGGCCGACCCGAAATCGGCCTTCTCCTACCAGAACCGCGGCGCCTGCAAGGAAGCGCTCGGCGACCTCGACGCTGCGCTTGCCGACATCAACCAGGCCATCCGCATCGACCCGAGCCTGTCGCAGCCGCTGGTGCACCGAACCACGATCTGGCGCGCCAAGGGCGAGCTCGACCGCGCCATTGCCGACGGCAGCGAGGCGATCCGGCTCGCCAAGGACAAGCCACCTGTCAACATCATGACGCCGCCGAACAGCGTGCTGATCTCGGCCTACACGTTCCGCGGGCTCGCCTTTGAGGCCAAGGGCGATTACGCGCACGCCAGGGAGGACTACAAGGGCGCGCTCGGCGTCACCGCGTCGGACGCCGGCAGCAAGTCCAACCAGGCGACCGCCAAGGTGCGGCTGTCGCTGCTATCAGATGCAACCGTGCCGGTGCCGCGCGATGCGCCAACCTCGACGGCGCAGCAGACGGCAGCCCCCGCGCAGCAAGCAAGCACGGCATCCTCGCCCGCTCCGGCAGGCCGCGGCAAGCGCATGGCGCTGATCATCGGCAACGGCGCCTATGCCCACGTCAAGGCGCTGCCCAATCCGCCCAACGATGCGCGCGCGGTCGCAAAGAGCCTGCGCGACATCGGCTTCACGGTGTCGGAGGGCATCGACCTCGACCGCGCCGCGATGCAGAAGATGACGCGCGACTTCCTGCGCGATGCGGCGCGGGCGCAGGTCGCGGTGGTCTACTACGCCGGCCACGGCGTGCAGATCGACGGCCGCAACTATCTCATCCCGATCGATGTGGAGCTGAAGGCAGGCGCCCACCTGACGGAGGCGATGATCGACATGGATACGATCATGGCCGGCCTCGACGATCAGGTCCGCACCAACCTCCTGATCTTCGATGCCTGCCGTAACAACCCGATGGCGCCGCAGATCGCGAGCGCAGGCGCCAATCGAGGCATCGAGGCCGCCTCAGGTCTCGCGGCTCCGACCAGTCTCGGCGCGGGCGCGACGCTGGGGGCCGGCACGCTGATCGCATTCGCCACCGCGCCCGGCCAGGTTGCGCTCGACGGCGAAGGCGCCAATTCACCATTCTCGTCGGCCCTTTCCCGCCATATCGGCACGCCTGGGCTCGAGGTGCAGCAGATGCTGACGCGCGTGCGCGCCGAGGTGGTCTCATCCACCAGGAACCAGCAGGTGCCGTGGTCGAACTCGTCGCTGCTGGGCGAGGTTTATCTGGCGGAGAAGTGAGGGCGCTGGCGCGCTGCCCAACAGGAGCGCGGCGCTGCTCGCATCACGCTCAAGTGTCATCGCCCGGCTCGACCGGGCGATCCAGTATTCCAGAGACAGTGCAAGGTACGGAAAAGCCGCGGCGTACTGGATTCCCCGCCTTCGCGGGGAATGACAGCGGTAGGGCCCCTCCCCGTCACTCACGTGACGGATTACGTGGTGCTCTTAGTTGCCCCACACTTCCTTCGCGATCTCAACCGCCAGGCTGAGCTTGGCCCACTGCTCCTCCTCGGAGAGGATGTTGCCTTCCTCGGTCGAGGCGAAGCCGCACTGCGGGGAGAGCGCGAGCTGCTCCACCGGCGCGAACTTGGCGGCTTCCTCGAGACGGCGCTTGATGTCGTCCTTCTTCTCGAGCTCGCCGAACTTCGAGGTGATGACGCCGACCACGACGACCTTGTTGCCCTTGGGCAGGAAGCGCAGCGGCTCGAAGCCGCCGGCGCGGTCTGAGTCATATTCCAGGAAGTAGCCGTCGTAGTTGGTGCCGGCGAGCAGGGTTTCGGCGACCGGCTCGTAGCCACCCGAGGAGATCCAGGTCGAGCGGAAATTGCCGCGGCAGACATGGGTCGAGATCACCATGTCCGCGGGCTTCTCGGCGAGCGCATAGTTGATGATGCGCGAATAGATCTGCTGCAGACCATCGGGATTGTCGCCGCGCTCGCGCGCCTTCTTCAATTCGTCCTGCGAGCAGAGATAGGCCCACACGGTGTCGTCGAACTGGAGATAGCGGCAGCCGGCGTCGTAGAAGGCCTTGACGGCCTTGCGATAGGTCTTGCCGAGGTCCTCGTAGAAAGCATCGAGATCGGGATAGACGTCCTTGGAGATCGCCTTGCGGCCGCCGCGGAAATGCAGCACCGCGGGCGAAGGAATCGTCATCTTGGCGGTGACGTGGGCCTGATCGGCATACTTCTTCAGGAACTTGAAGTGGTCGAGCATCGGGTGGTGGTCGGGGAAGTCGAGCTTGCCGATCACCCGCACCGCGTCATGCCGTGTCTCGACGCCCGCGAACTGGATGCCGGTGTCCGGGTGGAACATTTCGCACCCGGTGAGCTTCGCCAGGAAGTCGAAATGCCACCAGGAGCGGCGGAATTCGCCGTCAGTTGCGAGCTTCAGGCCGATCGAGGCCTGCTTGTGCACGACCTTCTCGATCTCCACGTCCTCGATCTTGCGCAGATCATCGGCCGAGATCTCGCCCTTCTCCAGCTTCGCGCGAGCTTCCTTGATCTTCGCCGGACGCAGGAGGCTGCCGACCTCGTCGGCGCGGAAGGGGGCTTTGGTTCGCTGCATTGGTTCACTCCCAAATTTTCAATAGCGTTTTCAAGCGAAGTGGGTACCGGTTCGCGTGAAGAAGACGCGTCAGACAGACTAGTGGGCGGCCGCCCCGGCGACGCCCAGATGGCGCTCGAGGACCGATGGGTCGGCCTTCAGCGCGGCGCTCGGGGCGTCGTGGACGATCGTTCCGCGCTCCAATATCACAACGCGGTCGGCAAGCCCCAGAATCTTTTGGGCGTTCTGCTCGACGATGATCGAGCAGATGCCGCCGGCCCGGGTGATAGTCCCGATCGCCTTCAGAAGCTCCTCGACGATGATCGGCGCAAGACCCTCGGTCGGCTCGTCCAGCAACAGGACCTTGGGATTGAGGGTCAGCGCGCGGCCGATCGCCAGCATCTGCTGCTCGCCGCCGGAGAGCTGGTTGCCAAAATTGCTCCGCCGCTCCTTCAGCCGCGGGAACATCTCGTAGACCTTCTCGACCGTCCAGAGGCCGGGCTGAGCCACGGCGGTCATGTTCTCCTCCACCGTCAGCGAGCGGAAGATGTTGCGCTCCTGCGGCACCCAGCCGATGCCGGCGCGCGCGCGCTGGTCGGGCCGCAGCGAGGTGACATCGGCGCCGGCGAGCGCGACCCAGCCGGAAAAGCGCCGGGTGACGCCGACGATGGAGTTGATCAGCGTGGTCTTGCCGGTACCGTTGCGGCCCAGCAGCGCCAGCACCTGCCCCTCGGCGAGGCGCAAGGACATGTTGGGCAGCACCACCGCCTCGCCGTAGCCGACGCGAAGTGAGTCGATTGCGAGCAGGTCAGACATTGACCGCCTCCTCGCCGAGATAGACGGCCTTGACTTGCGGGTCGCGCGCCACTTGATCCGGCGGACCCTCCGTGAGCAGCGCGCCGGCAACCAGTACCGAGATGCGGTCGGCGAACGAGAAGACGAGATCCATGTCATGCTCGATCAGGAGCACGGTGACGTCACGGGGCAGCGCTGCGACCACGGCCAGGATGTCGTGGCGCTCGCTCTCGGGCACGCCGGCGGCGGGTTCATCTAACAGCAGCACGCGCGGCTTGGCCGCGATTGCGACCGCGATCTCGAGCAAGCGCTGCTTGCCATACGGCAGCGTCACGGTCTGCTCGTTCATGACGTCGAGCAAATGGAAGTGCTTGAGGAGCTCGGCAATCTCGCCATTGACGTCGTCGCGGGTGCCCATGCGCCGCCACCAGTCGCCGCCATGGCCGAGGCGTTCGGAGACCGCTAGCCCAATGGTTTCGAGCGGCGTCAGGTCGGGATAGAGCTGGTTGATCTGGAAGGTGCGCGACAGGCCGCGCAGCACGCGCTTGTGCACGGGCAGATCGGTGATGTCCTGGCCTTCGAGCAGGATGCGTCCCGAGTTCGGCTTGAGCACGCCGGTAAGCTGGTTGATCACCGTGGTCTTGCCGGCGCCGTTCGGGCCGATCAGGGCGTGACGGGCGCCCTGCTCGATCTTGAGCGACAGGTCGCGCGTGACGCGCAGGCCTCCGAACGTCTTTTCGAGATTCTGGGTTTCGAGCGCGATGGTCATGCGTCGCCCTCCGGCACGGCGACGACCGCCTTGCGACCGGCTACCTGCTTGATGATCAGGTTCGGCACGAACAGCACCCAGCGATGCAGGCGCTGGCGGCCGACCAGCACGATCACGACCAGCACGAGGCCGATCCAGAACTGCCAATATTGCGGGGTGATCGTCGAGAACCATTCCTGCAGCATGCGGAACACGACCGCGCCGATCAGCCCGCCATAGAGATAACCGGTGCCGCCGATCACGAGCACCAGCATCAGATCGGCCGAGCGCTCGAAGGCGAACACGTCGAGCGAGGCGATCGCGGTAGTCTGGGTGAACAGCGCGCCCGCAATCCCCGCATAGAACGCGGCGAGCGTATAGATCGCGATCAGGCGGCGGTTGACGGGAATGCCGATGGCGGCGGCTCGGAGCGGATTGTTCTTGATGGCGCGCAGCGACAGGCCGAACGGCGAATGCACGATGCGGCGCGCGAGCAGAAACAGCACGAACAGGACGGCGACGGAATAGAAGAACCCGGTCTTGCCGAACATGTCGAAGGCAAGCACCCCAAAAATCGGCTGCATCTCGATGCCTTGCAGACCATCAGTGCCGCCTGTGATGTTGGAGAAGCGCTCGGCCAGTGCCTCCAGCAGCAGCGCGATGCCGAGCGTGACCATCAGCCGGGTCAGGTCGACACCACGGATCACCAAGAAGCTCGTGGCGAAGCCGAGCACCATCGCGGCGAGGCCCGCGACGATCAGCGCAAGCACCGGCTCGTTGATGATGCCGTGCAGCGCAAGAAGCCCAGCGGCATAGGCGCCGACGCCGAAGAAGGCGGCATGTCCGAGCGAGACGATACCGGCATAGCCAAGGATCAGGTCGAGCGACATCGCAAACAGCGCGAGCCGCACGATGTCGGTCATGATCAGGTAGCGCGAGGGAAACACGAAGCCGCAGGCCAGCACGATCAGCCAGAATGCGACTTCGCCATAGTGCCAGCGCGCATGTCGCTGGGCGTGATGACCGACGTCGGATGCAGCGCTCATCGGCTCAACTCAACGTGCGGCCGTGCGGCCGAACAGGCCGTTCGGGCGCCAGATCAGGATCACGATCATCATGGTGTAGATCACGAACGGACCCATCTTGGGCACGTAGTACTTGCCGGCGACGTCGCCGATGCCGAGCAGCAGCGACGCCAGAAATGGACCGGTAATTGAGGAGGAGCCGCCCACGGTGACCACGATCAGGAAGTAGATCATGAATTTCAGCGGGAAATACGGATCGAGCCCAAGGATCTCCGCGCTCAGCGCGCCGCCGAGGCCCGCGAGGCCGCAGCCGAAAGCAAAGGTGAAGGCGAACACCTGTGGCACGTTGATGCCGAGGCCACTCGCGGCGCGCGGATCGTCGACGGCGGCACGCAGACGGCTGCCAAAGCGGGTCTTCGCCAGCACGAGCTGGAGCGCGATGGTGAGGAGCCCGCAGATGATGACGATCATCAGGCGGTAGCGGCCGATACCGACGCCGAACAGGTCGAACTGGCCTTGGAGCGCCGCCGGCAGATTGATGAACACCCGCGACGATCCCATGACGTAGTCGACCGCGGCGACCGACATGAACGTCAAGCCAATCGTGAACAGCACCTGGTCGAGATGGCTGCGCGCATAGAGGTGGCGGTAGAGCGTTCGCTCCAGCGCGATGCCGATCACGGCGGCGGAGACGAAGGCGAGCGGTAGTGCGGCGAAAAACGGCCAGCCCTGCTGGTTGACCAGCACGGCGCAGATATAGCCGCCGGACATCGCAAAGGCGCCGTGCGCGAGATTGACGAAGTTCATCAGGCCGAGCGTGACCGCGAGCCCGCAAGCGAGCACGAACAGCAGCATGCCGTAGGCAACGCCATCGAACAGGTTGGTGAGGATTGCGGTCATCGAGGGCAGATCGTTGTCGAAAAGATATGAGGTCTGCTGTGCTCCCTCTCCCGCTTGCGGGAGAGGGCTGGGGAGAGGGTCTCTCCGCAACGGGACAATCCCCGTATTGAGGGAGCCCTCACCCGTCGCTTCGCGCCGACCTCTCTCGCAAGCGGGAGAGGTTTAGAAAAGCGCGTCACTTCTTGGTCTTGCCGAGATCCTTGACGGCTTCGAACGTCTGGAATTCGACATTGTAGAGCTCGCCGTCGACCTTCTCGACCTTGCGGATGTAGATGTTCTGCACGATGTCGCGGGTCTCGGGATCGATCGAGATCGGGCCGCGCGGGCTCTCCCACTTCTGCCCCTTCATAGCCTCGATCAGCTTGGTGCCGTCGGTGTCGCCATTCGTCTTCTTGAGCGCCTCGTAGATCAAATGGATGCCATCATAGCCGCTCACGGCCATGAAGCCCGGACGGTTGCCGAACGCCTTCTTGTAGGCAGCGACGAAGTCCTTGTTCATCTGCGAGGGATGCGCCGCGGAGTAGAGATGCGCGGTCACGGTGCCCAGCACGGCATCGCCCATGTTGTTGAGGAGATCGTCGTCGGTGACGTCGCCCGGCCCGATCACCTTGATGCCTGCCTTGTCGAGGCCACGTTCGGCATACTGCTTCATGAAGTTGCCGCCCTGGCCGGCCGGCACGAACACGAAGATCGCGTCGGGTTTTGCGTCCTTCATGCGCTGGAGAAACGGCGCAAAGTCGGGATTGGCGAGCGGCGTCTTGACCTCTTCGACCACCTCACCGCCGCCGGCGACAAAATGCTCCTTGAAGAAGTTGAGCGCGTCATTGCCCGGCGCATAGTCCGAGGTCAGCGTCGCGACCTTCTTGATGCCGTTCTTCACCGCCCAATCGCCGATAATGGTCGAGGACTGCGCCAGCGTGAAGCTAGTGCGCACGATGTAGGGCGAGCGCTCGGTGATGATCGAGGTGCCGGCCGCCATCACGACTTCCGGAATCTTGGCTTGGGTGGCGAGCGGCGCAGCGGCGAGTGCCGCCGGCGTCACGCCGAAACCGGCGATGAAATTGACCTTGTCGTTGACGATCAGCTCCTGCGCGGCCGTCTTGGTCTTATCGGGAATCGCGGCATCGTCCTTGACGATGATCTCGACCTTCTTGCCGGCGACGGTGTCGCCCTTCTGCTGCATGTAGAGCTTGATCGCGTTCTCGATCTGCTTGCCGGTCGAGGCCTGGCCGCCGGTCATTGGCAGAATCAGGCCGACCTTCACGGTATCTTCCGCCCTGGCAGGCGCGACGGCCGCAAGGCCCGCGATAGCGGCCACCGCGGCGGCCCGAGAAAACACGTTGCGTTCGAACATCAGATGTCCCTCCCCTTCATTCCTGACCTCTCGTGTGCCGGACCGAGCGCCTGGTCCTTGCCTCACCCTGGCTCGCGCGCGAGCGTTGTCGCGCGCCACATGGCGTCTTTCGCGCCCCCATTGTCAATCGGACGTTTGGCGACCATTCGGCGCAAGCCGCGTTCCGGTTGCCAGCAGCGGGAGCCGTATTGCGGTTACGTCGAGGTAACCTGAGCATCCCGACGCTAGCCATACTATTTGTACGCTTGTACAAATAAAATGGACTTGTCAACGAAAAACCCCGTCGCCGAACAGGGCACTTTGTCGCGAAGCCGCCGCGGCAGTCCACAGATGGGACGAGCGGCGTGGATGGAGGATTTCGGCTTCCCCTTGCAGAATCTGTATATCCGGAAATTCTCGAGACCGCCGCAAAAATGGTATGATGTAACCTATCTCGAATAAGTCTATTTTACCTTGTTGATGGCTAGTCTCCTCGGCGCCGGCTCCAGCCGGCCTCCGGCTAACCCGTTCCGATTCCCTACGCTACTTACAATGTCGAAACGTTTCCGCTTCCTCCTCATCCTCCTCGCGCTCACGGCGGGGCTGTCCGGCTGCGGCACGGTGAACGAGAAACTGTCGGCCGGCATGGGCGACTACATTCCGCAATGGGCTGGCGGCCTGCCGGCGGACGCACCGCCGCGACCGGGCACGCCGCAATACGACGCCTACATGAAAGAGCGCGAGCGCAAGCGGCTGATGCCGGCGGCCGACCGCGAGAAGGAAGAGCAGGCGCAGAAGGGCGCCACGGGCTCGACGTCAGGCGGCGCGGTTCATTGAAGAGGCGAATGGCGAATAGGGAATAGCGAATAGGAAGCTCCGCTTCTTCCACCCACTATTCGCCACTCGTCATCCACTAATCCACGAACACCACGGTCTTGCGCCCGTTGAGGATGACGCGGTCGTCGAGATGGTAGCGCATCGCGCGCGCCAGCACGCGGCGTTCGATGTCGCGGCCCTTGCGGACGAGATCCGCCGGCGTGTCGCGATGGCTGATCCGCTCGACGTCCTGGTCGATGATCGGACCTTCGTCCAGATCGCGCGTGACGTAATGCGCGGTCGCTCCAATCAGCTTCACACCGCGCTCATGAGCCTGGTGATAGGGCTTTGCGCCCTTGAAGCCCGGCAGGAACGAGTGGTGGATGTTGATGCAGCGTCCCGACAGCTTTGCGGATAGATCGTCCGACAGGATCTGCATGTAGCGGGCGAGCACCACGAGATCGGTCTTCGTCCTGGCGACGAGATCGAGGATCTGCCCCTCCTGCTCGCGCTTGGTTTCCCTGGTGATCGGCAGATGGTGGAACGGGACCTCGCCGAAATCGAGCCCGGCATAGGCCTCGCGCGGATGGTTGGAGACGATCGCGGTCGGGCTCATCGGCAATTCGCCGGTGCGCCAGCGATAGAGGATGTCGACCAGGCAGTGGTCGGACTTCGATACCAGCAGCATCACGCGGCGATGCGCGGCGCGGTCGCGCATCTGCCATTCCATGCCGAAGCGCTCCGCGATCGCGGCAAAGCCGGTCTGCAAGGCCGACAGTTCGACGGCGAGATCGGCCGCCGTGAACACGACTCGCATGAAGAACTTCTTGGTCTCCACGTCGTCGAACTGCTGGGCGTCGAGAATGTTCTGACCGTTATGGGCAAGGAAGGTCGACACTGCCGAGACGATGCCGGGGCGATCCGGACAGGAAAGCGTCAGAACGTATTGATGGTCGGGCATGAGCTTGATGAAGGTTTGGGCAAACGATACGGAACAGGCCGATTTGCGTCCTGCTCTATCACCGGAGCCCGCCTTGCGCCAATCCCAAGAGCGGAGTCAGGATGAACGTAACATTGCAATTGCAAAGCGAGGCTCGACCATGGCCGACCGGCTGAACGGCTACCGCATCCTGATCCTGGAAACGCGCGAGGAGGCCCAATTTTCCAAGCTTCTCGCCGAACAAGGCGCCGACGTCGTGCAATGCCCGATGTTCGCCATTCACGACGCGCCGGATCCCGCGCCGGTCGAGGCCTGGATCCGACGCTGTATCGACAAGCCGTTCGACGACCTCGTGCTGATGACCGGCGAAGGCCTGCGACGGATGATGAAGCTCGCGCGCGAGCGCGGGATCGATCAGGCGTTTGTCGCAGCGCTCGCCAAATCGCGAAAATTCACCCGCGGGCCGAAGCCGGGGCGCGCCCTGCGCGAGGTCGGGCTGGAGGCGCAGCAGACCACGGAAAAGCCGACCACCGAGGGCGTCATCGAGATGCTGGCAAAGACCGATCTCGGGGGGCACAGCCTCGGCCTGCAGGTCTATCCGGACAAGGATCACAGCGCGCTGATCGGCTCGCTCGAGGCGCAAGGCGCCGAAGTCGATACCGTGTTGCCCTATGTCTACGATCCGAAGGCGGCGGATGCGAATATCGTCACCGCGATCGACGACATGGCGGAAGGGCGGATCGATGCCATCGCGCTCACCAATCTCGGCCAGGTGCGCCGCCTGATCGAAGCCGCGAGGGCGCATGGCAGTGAGGCGCGCCTGCGCGCTGGGTTCGAGCGGACGCTGATTGCATCGGTGGGGCCGGCGGTCTCGAGCGAGCTCGCGGCGCACGGCTTGCGCACCGACGTCTCACCGGTGGAAGACCACTACTTCATGCGCCCGCTCATCTCGGCGGTGGCGGCGGCGCTCGCAGAGAAACGGCCGAACGTGGCGGGTCAATCGCCAGGTACCTAGCCCGCCACCTGCGAGGCGGCCGACATCAACTCCTGTGGGCTCGGCGCTCCGAACATGCGTTGGCCGCCGTCAGGAACCTCCGTAAACGTCCAGCGCACGATCCCTTCCCGATCGAGCAGGAACTGGCCGAACAGCTGGCCTTGGCCGGTCGCCGCCATGCGCTGATCGGCTTCCATCATCTCGTAGCCGTCCTTGTTGTTGAGGTACTCGGCCGCCGCCGGCCGATTCATCGGCCCGGGCAATTCGCCTGGCATCGCGACCGGCATGCTCATGACCACATCCATGCCCACCTTACGCGGCCACTCGGTTTCGTTTTCCGTGAACTCGAGATTGGGCAGGCCGAACGCGCGATGCGAGACCCGCTCGGGGTCGGACGCGGCGAGCAGGTTGGGCAATGGATGATAGCGGAAGTAGAGCCGCGCGCGATCGATCGGCGTATTGACCACCGTGAGACTTTCGATGCCCTTCCCGCGCAGCGCGCCGTCAAGCTGCGCCTGCGCCGCGATATGGCGCCGGCAGAACGGGCAGTGCAGGCCACGAAACAAGCCGACCAATATTGGACTGTGCCCGCGATAATCCTCGAGCGCGATCTTTCCTTCGCGCGTGATGGCGTCCAGCACGATGTTCGGTGCGCGATCGCCCGGTTGAAGTGGTCCATCGAGATGGCGGTCTGACATCATTGAACTCCCTCACATTGGCTAGTCAAGAAACGGCAGTACGATCAGTCCAGCAGGATCAAGCCCGTGCCGGTCGCAGACGTCCTGGGCTAGCGCGAAATATCGCTCGGCCTCGGGCATGTCGCCGCGATCAAGGTTCAGCGTCGCAAGACCATCATAGCACGGAAACAGCTGCTGCGGCTCGCCGGTTTCGTTCGCCACCTCGATGGCCTCGTTGTAGCAGCGGACGGCGAGGTCGGGACGGAAATGGCATTGATGGATCTGCCCAAGAACGATCAGCGGCACCGGGAGATGCTCGCGCTGGTCGAGCGCACGATCGATCTCGACCGCCTTTTCGGCAGCCGGCACTCCCTCGTCGGTACATCTGTCCGTGAAAGTGCAACAGGCGACGGCAAAGTTGGCGAGGAGTCGCGCCTGGAAGCCGAGATCGCCTATGCGACGCGCCACCCCGAGTCCGCGCCGGCAAACCTCCATGGCTTGCGCCGGATCGACGATCGTATAGAGCACGCTGAGGTTGGTGTAGCCGCGACACGCCGCGTTGAGCAGGCCGGCGGCTTCCGCTGCCGCGACACTTTGCTCCACCTCGCCCACGGCCTCCTGGTGCCGTCCAAGCCGGGCCAGCGCGACCCCCTTGGTGTTGAGCGCCTCCGCAATAGCGCGCGCCGCCTCGAGCCCGGCCTGCCCGTCCGCGTCCGCCGGCACGGACCTCGCATAGCCGAGTGCCTCCTCCGCCCATCTTGCGGCAGCGACGTGATCACCCACGCGAAACGCAAGTCGGCCGCGTTCTTGCAGGAGGTGCGCCCACTCGATCGGCGCCTCGATGCCGCCAAGCCGGTCAGCCGCTTCAGCATAGTGCGCCTCTGCCTTGATGCGCTTGCCGGCGTCCCACAACAATCGGCCGAGCTTGCGAAGAATTCGCGCTTCACCGATGCTGTCCCGTGCGATGCGGTGCCCCTCCAGGGCACTCTGGTAGTGCTCCTCGGCAGCACTTCGGCGGCCGGCCACGCGACACAGGTCCGCGATGCGCTCGCACAAGACCAGGCACTCCGGCTCCCGTTCACTACCGGTCGACAGCACGGAAAGGGACTGCTGGTAGAAACGCAGGGCATCGTCGTTGGCATAGCTCGCGCGCGCGCGATCGCCGGCCGCGCCCAGATAACGCGCTCCTTTCGACTTGCTTGCGCTCAGACTGAAGTGGTGTCCAAGCAAGATGAGATCTTCGAGCCGCTCGGGCTCGTTGCCATAGAGCCGCTCCAGAGCGGCACCAATGCGACCATGGAGCTCGATCCGTCGCTGCATTAGCAGGTTCTGATAGATCACGTCCTGGAGCATGGTTTGCGTGAAGCGATAGCTCCGCAGCGAAATCGTGTTCGAGCCTGCGACCTCCTCGATGATCTCGGCGTCGCACAGAAGTTCGAGCCCTGCCTCGACCCTCGCCCGCTCGGTTGCTGTCGCACCGAGAACAGCCGCATCAAAGCGCGGACCGATCACCGCAGCCTCCTGAGCCAGGCGGCGCACCTCGTGCGGCAACCGGTCCAGGCGCGCCAGCAAAAGCGCCTGAACGCTTGCCGGAATATCGGTAGCGGCTTCATCCGACTTCATCCGCCACTGCGCACCATCACGCTCGAGGGCGCCGGCTTCGATGAGGCCGCGAATGATCTCCTCGAGGAAAAGCGGGTTGCCGCTCGCGCGCTCGAGGATTCGACTGAACAGCTGTCCCGGTGCCTCACGCCAACCATGACTGAAGTAGGCCGCGAGCAGTTTTTGTCCGTCAGCATCGCCAAGCGGAGACAGCCGAAGGGTCGTGTGACTGATCCGACTCGAACCGAACTGATCAAGCTCGAGCATTGGCCGATGGGTGAACAGCAGCATCAGCCGCGTCCGCTCCAGCCGATCCATAAGGAATCGCAGTGCTTCAAGCGACACCGCATCGGCCCAGTGCAGGTCCTCGACGATGATCAGAAGCGGTGACAAGGCGAGGCGGCGTTCGAAGACGGTGCGGATCGCGAAAAAGATCTGTCGACGGAGCTGTTCGGGCTCGACATGCCTGAGCACGGCGCTGGGGTCGCCGAGGCCAAGAACGTGCAGATAGAGGGGCATCAAGCGGTCGGTCTCCTCGGCCGCGAGGCCAAGCTCCGACAGCGCTTCGGCAAGCTTCGCCTCCGCCTCTGCGGCGCTGGCCTTCTGCGCGATGCCATAGGCGCTGCGCAACACCGCGGCGAGTGTGCCGTAGGATTGTTCGCCCAGAGGCGAGCAGACGGCCTGCCGGATCGCCACACCCGCGAAGCGATCCTCATCGCGGATGCGAGCGACGAATTCGTTCACCAGGCGCGTTTTCCCGATTCCTGCTTCGCCGACCAGCCGCACCAGTTGAGCCGCGCCGCTGCACGCGCGATCAAGGCTGCCGATCACGCGGGCAAGCTCGGTGTCGCGCCCGATCAGGGGCGCGCTGAGGCCTAGCGTGTCGAGGCCTCTTGCTGCACGGGGCGTGTCGAGCGCCCCCTTCAGACGATGGACCAGGACGCTGCCCATCTTGCCCTTGAGCGAGACCTCGCCAAGCGAGTCATAGGAGAAAGCATGCCGGGTCAGACGGTGGGTCAGCGGCCCGACCAGGACCTCGCCCGGAGGCGCCATGGACTGCAATCGCTGTGCGGTATTCACCGTGTCGCCGGTTACCGAATAGGATTTGGCAACACCCACACCCAACCCTCCCGCAACGACATGCCCGGTGTTGATACCGACATGGAGCAGCAGCGGTGAGCCGGCATACGCCTTCGCGCGTTCGCTGAGGCGCGCCGTCCGGCTGATCATGTCCAGAGCCGCGCGGATCGCCCGCTCAGGGTCGTCCTCGTGCGCGGCTGGCGCACCAAAAAGAGCAAGCAGCGCATCGCCGATGAATTTGTCCACGAAGCCGCCAAAGCTCTGCACCGCGGCCGTCAGTTCCTCGAATAGTTCGTTCTGAAGCGTCTGCATGACCTCGGGGTCGAGCCGCTCGGTCATCGCAGTGAAGCCGCTGAGGTCGGCAAACAGCACGGTGATGGTACGACGATTTGCCTCGCTATCGATCTTCTCGGGCTGCGGTCGAAACGCGTGTTGAGCCTCAACCGTCGGCGCGAGCGGCGGCGAGGAGGACCTGATCGGGATGATCGTCGGGCTCGTCCGCACCGATGCCTGCCCGCCGCCTTGGGGGGCCTCACAGACGAGAGCGCCGCATTTCGGGCAATATGCGAAATCCGGCGCACATGGAAAGCCGCAGCCAGGGCACGCGCGCGGCTGCTTCGTGCCGCACTTCGGGCAGAAGGCAAAGCCACTCTGAACCTCGAAACCGCAACCCGAGCAGTTCATGGCCCAAGACCCTGTCCAAGACCTTTCATGGCCCAAGACCTTTCATGGCCCAAGACCTCGTGTACGCCGCGATGGCGCGATCCCCTGGCTCCTGCCGAATGGGTCCGGGGTGTGGACCAGAATGGGCTCGACGCGCCGGAAGAGCAAGCGGCGGCTCGTCTATCCCTCCACGAAACGGGTTGCGCAACGCATGGCACATCGCCTGATGTCGGCTAGCATGGCGGCATGCGGTAGCGTCAATTGACACGCGTATCGCCGGCACTACGCTGACGAACAGAAAAAGCAAATAATAAGGGCAGGGAATCGCCGTGAAACCCGTCATCACATCTTGAGCACAGCCACACGACCTTCCGCGCTCGCGCCGTTCCGCATCCGCAACTATCGCTTTCAATGGCCATCCGATCTGCTCACCTCCTGGGCATTCGAGGTGGAAACGCTGGTGCTCGGCTGGTACATCATGGTGGAGACCGGCTCGGTGCTGCTGCTCACGATCCTGGCATCGCTGCAATATGTCGGGACACTGACCGCACCGGTGTTCGGGATGATCGGAGACCGCATGGGTCACCGGGATCTTCTCGTCGCCATGCGTCTTGCCTATACGGCGCTGTCCTCGACCATCATGGCGCTGGCCCTAAGCGGCCATCTGGCACCGCTCAATGTGATGATCATCGTCGCGGTCATGGGCCTGATCCGTCCTTCGGATCTCGGGATTCGCGGTGCGCTGCTCGCCAGCATCATGCCGGCCGAACAACTGGTTGGTGCCATCAGCCTGTCGCGCACGACCCAGGATAGTGCACGCATCGCGGGCGCCTTGACCGGCGCCGGTCTGTTTGCCGCGCTTGGTATCGGCCTCGTTTATGTGGCGATCGCCTGTCTCTACTTCGTGGCCGCGATCCTGATGCTCTGCCTGACCCGGCCGCCAAAGTCCTCTGCCGCAAGCCATCGCCCGGTGGACGACCGCACCGGCGCGAGACTGATGCGCGACCTGAAAGAGGGCATCGTTTACGCCTGGAATGGCCCAGGGATGAGAGCGGCGCTCTGCGTCGCGTTTTTGGCCAATCTGACGGCATTTCCGCTGACGAACGGACTATTGCCTTTCGTCGCGCGCGACATCTTTCATACCGATCAGACCGGTCTCGGCTATCTGTCGGCGAGTTTCGCCGTGGGCTCGCTGATCGGTTCGATCACGCTCAGCCTTGTGGGCGGCTTGCGCATCGCCCGGCTTCTGATCGGCGCGACACTCGCCTGGTACGCGATGCTGCTGGTGTTCGTCGGACTGAGGACCATGCCGGTCGCCATGGCCTGCCTCGTGCTCGCCGGCATCGCCCAGAGCATGTCGATGATATCAGCCGCAGTGATCCTGATGCGTGCGGCGAGCGCGCACCTCCGGGGCCGCGTGATGGGGGTGCGCATGATGGTGATCTACGGCTTGCCGCTCGGGCTGCTCGCGGCGGGCAGCTTGATCGATCGCATCGGCTATTCGGCGACGGGCTCGCTGTATGCGATCTCTGGGTTCATCGCGATGATGGCGATTGCGGTGCGCTGGCGCGACGATCTGTGGCCGGCACACGCGCCAGCCAATGCGCGATGAAGGATTGGCGCCGCCAGCCCTAAAGCGTGATGGCATTAAGTTCGATAGCCTGAATTTTTGAGGTAGTTGGCGCATTCCTCGGGGGTGAAGGCA
>NZ_JBANAZ010000061.1:0-58710 GCF_059803455.1 Bradyrhizobium sp. UFLA05-108
TCTGCGGCTTCACGCGCTCGACGGCCTCGAAGATGCGCTTCGTCGTCTCGCCGAGCTCCAAGTCGGAGGAATAGAGCAGGCTCTGTTGCTGGTTCTCGTCGAGCAAGTTCTCGGGCGGAATCAGCTCGAAGACTTCAATGGCCGACAACTCCCACCCGTGCGAGGTGGCGCCGGCGCGCAACTCATCCTCGGTCTCGGAGAGAGTGATGTAGAGGCAGCACTCGTCAGCCTCCGCTCCCGCGATCAGGAACTGCGTCGCGACTGTCGTCTTGCCGGTGCCCGGGGCACCTTCGAGAAGGAATGCGCGTCCACGCTGAAGTCCTCCTCCCAGCACGTCATCCAGCCCCTCGATGCCTGTCCTTGCTTGACGCTCGATCCGTTGCGACACTCTATTGTCCGATCCTTGCTGCCTTTTTCCACACTGTCATACGCTCGGCCGGCCGCGAGCGAGCGGGCTGGTCGGCGGAAACGGAGACGCCTGGCGCAAAGCACCCCGCGGCTGCGGCATTGACTGTTTATTAGGAAGGTGGCGAGATGAGCGCGACCATCCGAAGGCACAAACGCTCGCGCCCTAAGCTGGGTTCCAGTGTACCTGCAGCCCTCAACCATCTCCCTATCGAGGACACCGCTCACTCGATGTCTGCTAGTGTTTGCGTGGGTAGCTCCTCAAGATCGTGGGAGCCCTAACAGGGCCCCAACTCCATGGCACTCGCGTGCCGGGCGGAGGAGCCGTCCACAGCATCTGGATTCATGCAGGCTTATGCGGCTTGGATTAAGGCCAACGCCAGGTCGTAGCCGACGAACCATCGGCTGCGGGCCCGCAATGCTGCTATAGAAGGATCGGGTTATGAGCAAGACGAAGGCGAGTTCATCCGACGCGGCTCTGCGAAAGCTCGATGGCCTGCTTCCAGATCTTGAGGCTCTCTACAAGGACGTGCACTCGCATCCCGAGCTGTCGATGCAGGAGACGCGGACGGCGGGCCTGGCGGCCGACCGGCTTCGCGACGCCGGCTACGAAGTGACAACGGAGATCGGCAAGACGGGTGTCGTGGGCATCCTGCGCAACGGCGATGGGCCTACCGTTATGCTGCGGGCCGACATGGATGCGCTACCTGTCCAGGAGGCGACCGGCCTGCCGTACCAGAGCAAGGTAACCATGATCAATCGGGACGGTGAAACCGTTCCCGTCGCGCATATGTGCGGCCACGACATGCACGTCACTTGGCTCGCGGGCGCCGCAAAGCTGCTCGCCGAGGCGCGGCCGACCTGGCGCGGCACGTTGATGGCGGTCTTTCAACCCGGCGAAGAGACGGCGGAAGGGGCGCAAGCCATGATCGACGACGGGCTGTTCAAGCGTTTTACCAAGCCGGATGTGGTCCTTGGCCAGCACGTCATGGTAGGGCCGTCTGGGACTGTCGCCGGACGTCCGGGCGCCATCACCTCCGCCGCGGACAGTCTGCAGATCCGTCTCTTCGGCCGCGGTGCGCATGGCTCGATGCCGCAGGCAAGCATCGACCCCGTGGTCATGGCAGCTGCGACCGTGATGCGGCTGCAGACCATCGTTTCGCGCGAGGTGGCCGCTGCCGAGGCGGCGGTCGTCACCATTGGAGCGCTGCAGGCGGGCACCAAGGAGAACGTCATTCCCGACGATGCCATCATCAAGCTCAACGTGCGGACCTTCGATGAAGGCGTGCGCAAGCGAGTGTTGGCGGCGATCGAGCGGATCGTCAACGCCGAGGCCGAGGCTTCGGGCGCGCCGCGTAAGCCAGAGATCACCACCTTGGACCATTATCCTCTGAATCTGAACGATCAGGGCGCGAGCAAACGGGTGGTTGATGCGTTCCGGGCGTATTTCGGGAGCGAGAGGGTGCGGGAGACGGGGCCTGCGCCGGCGAGCGAGGACTTCGGATCGTTCGGGACCGAGTGGCATTCGCCCTCGGTGTTCTGGTTCGTTGGCGGCACCGATCCGGAAGTCTATGCTAAGGCCAAAGGGGCGAACAAAATCAACGACTTCCGGTGAACCACAGTCCGAAATTTGCGCCCGTTCTCCATCCCACGCTAAGAACTGGCGTTGAAGCGCTGGTCGTCGCGGCGCGGGCCTGGTTGGCATCGTGATGCCGTCGCAGTTGATGGAGATCGGCAATTCGGGGACACAACGTTGTGGAGTCGCTTCCGTATCTGCTTGATCTTGCGGGCACGTTCGTCTTTGCATTGAGCGGGGCGATGGCGGGCGTCAGGCACAAGCTGGACCTATTCGGCGTGCTGGTGCTGTCGTTCGTGGCAGCGAACACGGGTGGAATAACCCGCGATGTCCTGATCGGAGCCGTTCCGCCCGGAGCTATCGACGACTGGCATTATTTGGGCGTGTCGCTCGCGGCCGGGGCCATTACATTCTTCTTCCCGTTGGTTGTCGTGCGGCGTTGGAATCCCGTGCTGCTGTTCGACGCCGCGGGCCTGGCGCTGTTCGCGGTGTCCGGAGCGCACAAGGCGCTCGCGCACGGACTGAACCCTGTCATGGCGACCTTGCTCGGCATGCTGACGGGAATCGGCGGCGGCGTGGCCCGGGACGTTCTGCTGGCCGAGATTCCGGTCGTGCTGCGCGCAGAGCTTTACGCCGTGGCGGCGCTGCTTGGCGCGGCGGTCGTCGTGATTGCCGCAAAACTCCAACTTCCTTCTGGACCTGCCGTGCTGGTGGGGGCGGCGCTGTGCTTCGGTCTCCGAATCGTCGCGATGAAGCGAGGCTGGAAGCTTCCGGTCGCGGTTCTGGGCACGCAAAGTACCGAAGACGGTGACAAGCCATCGAGATGACGTCGAGGATCTGAGGCAGCTTCCATTCTTTACTCCTCGATCGCCGGGAAGATGATGCGCGTCGACGATCTGGCCCAGATCCCGCCGGCCTATCCGACCTTTGGAGGGATCCTGGCTCGTGCTGCGTTGATGGCGGCAGGACAGCTTGGCCTGAACGTCGGTTGGCAGGCCGAACAATTGGACGGCGCGCAGGCTGTAGAGCCGCGATCAGGATCCGGTACTGAGGTGAGGCTCGTCAACTTGAGACGACCAATCGATGATGAAATGCACGGCGAAAAATTTGCGGCGTCGTGAAGCCCAGCGCCAGCGCAATGTCCGCGTTGGCGAGCTTGGTCGTGCGCAGATATTTCAGCGCCGTGTGTGTCCGGAGCTCATCCAGGAGGCCGCGAAAAGAGATGCCTTGCTGCCGAAGCTGACGCCGCAGCGGGCGGTCGCTGATGTCGAGCACTTTCGCCACATCGGCAAGGGTTGGAGGGTTGGCGATATCACGCAGCAGAAGTGCGCGGATTTCCCCGGCGATCCCAACTCGTAATTTCAGTTCGTCCAGCAGATTATCGCAAAGTGCAACGACCATCGGATAGCTCGTGTTGTTTCCGAGATGGGCGGCCTGGTCCAGCCAATCCGAACGAAAAACGATGCGGTTGAGCCGGCGCTCGAAATGTACCGGACATCCGATCGAATCCGCGGGCAGCCCTAAACCATCGGCTTCAGAATAGGTCAGGCTGACGTGATCGGGAGCGAATGCGGCGCCCATGAGGCGTCGCTCGAGCAGAGTTTGCACGCCCATACCTGCTTTACGCTAGGCGCTGCGTTGTAACGCAGTCATTGCGCCTCGCAGATGGTGGTGAGACCCCGCAGACTGCGCCCTGGATGGCTTTGGTTTGTAGCGATAGGCCAGCCGCATTCAAGAAGAGAGTTCTCGCATTGTTCTCGGGAGAGACTCACAAGGCCGTCGCTGGTCAAGAGATTTCAAGCTCGACTGACGAAGAACCTTCTCGACCCTGCTACTGTATGCCAAAGTCTTCTCGGGCCGTACAACGGGACAAGGAAAATCCGAAATCATGTTTATGGACCGTGGAATTGCCGACGCCGGCGCGATGGGTGAGGGGACTCTGCCTGGTCATCGGTCGCGGCTTGTCAACCGACGGGCCTTTGTGTTCGGCTCCGCTGCCGGTCTCGCCGCACTGGGCCTGGCCGGTTGCGCATCCGACTACATGAGCCTGGCCGAGGCGGAGAAAGTCTACGGGCCTGTGCCCAACGAGAAATTCCCGATCCCTGCGGTCGATGTAAGTAAGATCAATCCGAAATATTTTCGCAAGACAGTGCGCTATGACAGCAATGAGGCGCCTGGTACGATTATCGTCGATCCCAGCAAGTACTATGTTTACCGCATTGAAGGCGAGGGAAACGCGACGCGCTATGGCGCCAATGTCGGCCGCGATGGGTTCCGGTGGAGCGGGGAGGCATATGTCGGGCGCAAAGCCGAATGGCCTACCTGGACGCCACCCAAGGAGATGATCGCGCGACAGCCGGAGGCGGGCAAATATGCTCGTGGTATGCCGGGAGGTCTTGACAATCCGCTTGGTGCCCGCGTGCTCTACCTCTATCAAAATGGGGCGTACACGCTTTACACGATCTATAGCACTAGCGACCCTGAAACGATCGGGAACGGCATTACGAGCGGCTGTACCGGCCTCCTCAGCCAGGACATGCTCGACCTCTATTCGCGAACGCCCGTCAAGACGAAGGTGATAGTGCTGCCGGCATAGGCAACGGCGTCGGTCCAGGCGCCGCCGGTAGCTCTCCGAGAGGCCCGTCGGCTTGACCTACGCCGCCTTGGCGCCGGCCGTCCGGCTATGAGCCTTGGGGGTGGCATCGGCTGCGATCTGTGCTCTGGTCCGCTTGGTGCGCGTGTGCCCATCGGTAAAATTCATCGAACGCGCGCCGCGGCTTAAATTGGTGTCGCGACGAAATCCGGACAGCAGGCTGGAGCGCTGCGTGCTCGTCGCACAAGCCTCGCGCCGTGTTCATCGCGCCGAGCGCTGCAACGAGGTCGTTAAGTCCTTGGACTGTGTCGGTAGCCTCAAGAATGAATCGCGGCTGGCCGCGCTTCACATCCTGGCCGGGCCAGGCCAGCAGTTTCATCACCCACCCAGTGTATGGCGAGCAATGCAGCCACCTGGAGGTCACAATTTACAGCGGAGCCTCCTCCTTTTCATTCCGTCGAGGGTACCCCGCATGAGCCCTGGCTAGGCTCGCGGACCCTGACCCGTAGACGGGCTCGCGATGTGCAATCCCGAGATCGTTCAAGGCCCTTTTGGTGAACTATGGCGCATCACCCAGCCGTTCGCGTTAATCTAGGCAGCGCGTTCCTTGTCTAAACGTTCGCTGACGGCGGTCGGCGGCTTCTTGCACCTGTTTTTCGTAATTGCCGACCAACCTCTCAACACTATCGGCCCACATCCTCAGCAATGAAACCTGAAAGCGAAGCATTGGTTTCAGGGCATTCACGCCGATTGCTGTCGCTGCGGCAATTCGCCTTTGTGGGTCGCTCGTAGGGTTCTTGTCTGTCATGCTGTTCGCTCCTTCGCTGCGGTGCTATGGCCAGACTAAGCGTCGGTTAGCGCACCTTGCGACTCTAAACACTCGGCCAGAACTTGATCTGCCGCGAGTCTCGCAGCTCGGTCGTCATGCAATTCATCCAGGCTCTTCAAGTAAGCGACTGCCGCTATTTGCAAGAGATCGAAATCATGTCGGCCGGTATCACCAAGATTAGTGACGTAGCGATAGAGAGCCGAACGCCTTATGTCCTCCTCGCTGACACCGCTATGGAGCAGCAAGTAGTTCCGCCAAGCGAACGCGCACGCGCCTTCTATAGCCTGAGAAGTCATGGGCTACTCCCAAACCTCAGAGAAAGGCTGAGGAGCCGTTTCGTTCCGCGAACTCTCGGATGTAATGTTGTTCCGTCGCTGCTGTAACGTTGTTCCGTCGCTGCGCTGATCGCGGACCGGAGGACAACGGCGCACGCTGCCGCGGTGCTGGAGGCGGCGGCGCGCGCTTCGGTCTTCACAATCACAAAGGATCTAAGGCGGCGGCGGCTAAGTGGAGCGGAGAGCTCTCGTCCAGATTGGAGGCTGCCACAAGACTACACGAACAAGCTGGTAAGAGGATTTCTGTTCAAAGAACTTTTTGTGCAGGCATGGTGATGCCCGGAAAATGGATCAAGATCGAAGGCTGATGGGTCGGGCGAACGGCGCTGATTGCTCGGTGTTATAAGTGCTGGAAAAGGAATTCGTGTCCTGTTCTAAGAGGAGATCGCGGGGGCTGGCGAAGGGAGTTCGGCGGTGAGCTTCATGAACCAGCCTGGCGCGCTTCGCGCTCGGGAGGATGCTCATCATAATTCCCTGCGCCACGCCTGCCGCAAGCTTTACAGATGAATCGCGGCCACAATGTTCACTCCCGATCGGGGATGTTCGTCTTGCTACCCCAACGGGAGGATGTGTGTTCGGGCATTTTCTGTTTGACGCATGCTAAGCTCGCGCGCGCGACTTTTGGTGGACGGGAAATAGGACAAGGAAAGCCGGGCACAAGGCAACGTTTTTTCGCACCGCTTCGATCTCCGCGCTGCTGTCGGGATTGTATCTGATCTTCCAGGCGATCGTCAGCTTCGGCTTTGGCGGCTACATGGCCGGCCGGATCGCGCGGCCTACGCCTGCGCTCGTAACGATTGAAGATGATGGCGAGCGGTGGGACGGGCAGCATGGACTGATGTCATGGGCGCTCGCGGCGCTAATCGGCGCAGCACTGCTCGCGATCCTCGGTGCGTCCGCGATCGAGCGCTCGCCGATGCGCAGCTCGGCTGGCAGTGCAACTGCCGCCGAGCCGCTGTTGAGCTATGAGCTTTCGCGCCCCGCGTCGGCCGCCAATACTGATATGCGGGAAGCCCGCGCCGAACGCAAAGACCGTTCTGGCGAAGCTGCAGAGAGCCGATAGATCGCGCGGGCGGGCAACGAAGCGATGGACTAGGCGCAAAGTGATGGCCGACGTCCCGGGCGGGCGCAAAAGGAGCCAATGGATGCCGGCCCATCACTTTCCGGTCTCTGCTAGTTTCGCCTCTGTGAGAGCGAATGCTCGAGGAAGAAACGCAGCATTTCTCTCGTCGCATCCGGTCCGTCCGGATCGGTGTAGGAGCCGGCGGGGCTACCTCCCGACCATGCGTGTCCGGCTCCGTGGATTTCCCAGTGCTCGAGGATTCTCCGGCCGCCGAGGTCAGTATGGACTGTGCGGGTATAGGCATGCCCTCCCGGTACCCGTCCGCGATGCGCCTTCACCGTCGTGTTCGTCCCGCCGATTGACTGCCGGACAATGCGACCCCCGTTTTTCGAATGCACAGTGGTGTCGCGATCGCCGTGGAAGACGATCGTCGGAATGGGCGGGCCGTCGCTCGGCATTGCCTCGGACCCGCCGCCTTGCTTCATGGCGATCAGCGCGGAAGGAAGGTCGGTGGCGGCCCCGCAAGCTAGTCCGGAATGTATGCCGATCGCTGCGTACAGATCGCCGTACGTCGATCCCATGATGGCCGCGGCCGCGGCCCCGGCCGACAGTCCGGCGACGTAAACGCGATTTGGATCGACGGAATGGTCACGCATGATCTGGCGGGTGATCCCGGCGATCAGCGAGGGCTCGCCTCCGCCGCGTTGCTGGTCGCCCGGACGAAACCAATTCCAGCATTTCGCCTGGTTCGCTTCGGCCCGCTGCGCGGGATAGGCCACGAAGCAAGTCTGTTCTTCGGCGATGAAGTTCATCCGGGTGCCGGCGGCGAAATCCTCCGGCGACTGCGTGCAGCCGTGGAGCATGATCACCAGCGGAATGGACTGTCCATGATAGCCGCTGGGGATGAAGAGCCGGTAGGCGCGGCTTCCCGCGGCGTTGCGGTAGCTGCCTTCGACGAACATGGCGCCATCCGGCACGGTGTCCGCCATAGACGGCGGGGCGCGCCTCAGCGATCCTCTCAGTCCGAGCCCGGGGAGGTTCTTGGCTAGATCCACCGCCGTCAGTCGCGGACTCCTCGTCTCTGCGGCAAGTGCCTTGGCGTCGATTGTCGGCGGCTCTCCTAGTGTAGAGGCGAAGCGGTGGGCGCTGGGGGCGGTGACGTCTGGTGCATTCTCACCCCGAAGCATGCGTTGGAGCAGCGCGGTGGCCTCGACGAGCTGGCCCGAGCGCGTGAGGCGTGTGGCTTCGCGAACCATGTCCAGTTTCAGCATGGCCTTACCCCGTCCTGTCAGCGAGAGCGGATTTGACCGCCGGACTGGCATGCAGGGCGCCCAGCACGGAGACCGATGCAATCGTGGCGCGAGCAAGCTCGGGCGTGACGTCTTGGGCGATGGTGGCGAGGCCCAGAACATTGATGTGCACCATCTCGCCGGCACGCCGCGCCGCCTCGAGATCCTCGCGGCCGTAGTTTCGCAGCCCGAGGTCGAGGCTCTTTCGGGCCGTGGACTGCTTGACCACGTCGGCATGACGTTCGAGCTGGTTGCGGATTGCGGTCCGGATGAAATCGGTGCGGTTCGAGTAGAATCCTTCCTGCACCATCAAGTCGACCTGACCGAGATCGACAAAACCGAGATTGATCGTGATTTTTTCGCTGTCGGAGGGTTTTGGTCGGATTTCGTGGACGTTGCTGCTGGTCATTGTTTTCCCATCCATATACCATCTGGATAGATGGTATATGGATGGTAATGCTCTGTTTCAAGTGGGCATGCCCTTTTTCCGAACAGATCGGGGCGCTTCGGCCGGTCAGAGCCGCCCGTCACAGCGATGACGCTCGAGGGCAGCAATGTCATGAAGGCAGTGTGTTTGCGCTTTCGTCTTCGGATCTTCCGGAACGCCCGTCTCCTGAGCCGGGTGGCCGACCAGGGCTGAGGCACACCGCCATTGTCGGAGCCGGGGTGCTGGTCTGAGCGCGCATGAACGCGCGCAAGGCGGGCCAGAGGGAGGCGATCTTCAAGTCCATGAGAGGCAGAGTGAGTGGCAATTATTTTCATCACGGGGAGCACGGACTGGCTCGGGCGCGCGGCGGCGGACTCGCTTCTTAATGACGGCGATCATCGTGCCAGCGGACATAGCCATATGAGGCACGATCGCCCGAAGGTCTTTGCCGAAGATCTTGTAAAAATATTCCACGATGCTCTTGGACGAACGCCTTTTTCCTAGGTGTTCCGTTTGGAGATACACGCAGTCGGAACTCGCTCACGACCTCAGTCGTTAGAACGTGGCTATGAACGATATCGCGACCATTGCGCTATTCTCTCTGTCTCTGGCGGCGCTCGCAGGCGCTATGGCCGCGGTGGCGCGTCACGCCGTTTCCGTTACCCGGGCCTATGATGAATGGTTAAATTCGCCAAGTCTTAAACCGCCCATCTAAAAGAAGGCCGCCTCATTTGGCGGCCTCTCTGTTTCTCACGGCGCGGGCCTGCTTCTGTTCGCTAAGCTTCCCTGCACGCAACTGCGAAGTTTTCGCAGATTGAGGCAAATGCTTGTTTTGCTTCGACCGTCTCAAAGCAAAACTGCGTCCCAGCGTCACCACGCTCGACCCACCATTCGATTTTATTTCCTCGCGAAATGCGCGATGCCTCTCCGCGCAGCTGATCGAGTTGGCTTCCGACAGCTCGTACAATCAAACAGTTCTTCTTGGCCATGGAAAAGTCCTCGGGAAATATCGCAAAACCAACAGTGGATCATTACCCTCGGTTCCTAGGCAAGCCTAATTCTTCAACCGGTCGGCTTCGAATACGAGGGCAAGCTGAAAGACCGGACCGACTTCGGTGCGGACCTCGATAGCGATGTCGCGTCGATCGCCCATACCAGGCGCATCCCTCGCCATAGCAGCCAAGGTGTGTGCGGCCTCTATCTCAGCGACCCTTTCGTTCGCCAATTCTAGACCTTCTTCGTCCGGGTAAAGCTCGGCTCCGTCCCGGATGTCGAAAAAGTAGCGGATCACTGCAAAGTCTCCAGCCGCCGCGGTCCAACTCTGGCGACCCTTCACTGTTCCTAGATCGAAAGAAGGCGCCGGCTTCCCTGCTTTAGAGCCTCATGCTCGCGCCCAAGGAACGATCGAAAAAACGCACAGTTAGGCGACGACCCGGTTCCCCTGGATAATGGGAACGATTGCCCGTGCTCGACCCTGATCATGTTTTAGTTGTTTGTCCGAATTGTCGGGCTTGGCCGATGGCTGCGAACTTCATCGGATCCAGGCGGACTGGCCATCATGAAATTAATTTCCAGTGCCCGCGGTGCGGCTACGGAGAAGCATGGACGATTGGCGGCAAAGGCGCAGAACGACCGCGAAGCGCGTGCGTTCAGCCTAAAAGGACCGCTGGCCAATATCCGGGTGCGACGCCGGGACCGGCGGCTCCTAGGTC
Source organism: Bradyrhizobium sp. UFLA05-108 (assembly GCF_059803455.1). NCBI lineage: Bacteria > Pseudomonadati > Pseudomonadota > Alphaproteobacteria > Hyphomicrobiales > Nitrobacteraceae > Bradyrhizobium > Bradyrhizobium sp. UFLA05-108. The sequence continues at coordinate 10,230 of NZ_JBANAZ010000061.1, forward strand.
CGACGTCTTTCAGCAACCGCACATACGTCCCGCTCTCGGGCAGCTCGAGCCAGCCGCGCTCGACGGCCGTCTTGATCCCGGCACCGAACCCAGGACCGCTGCCGTTATGTCGGAGGTTTCAGCGCCGGCGAACTTAACCACCATCAATGTCAGCGGTAACGTCAGCTTGCCGAGCCTTCCTCAAGAGGTCGTCGCGCTCGGCTCCGGGTGGCATTTGTTCTGGTTGTCAGGCGACGTTCGGATTTGCTTTCTCGCGCGCTAGTTCGGCTGCTCTCGTCAGCCGTTCGATTAGCGGCTTTTCCTGCTTGAACCGGCGTCGTTTCATGATGGTCCATCCTCTCCGGAATAGACTTCTCCGGGCAAGGTTTCGACCAGTGACCGGAGCGAGCGCAACAACTCCAGCAATGATCAAGAAAAGGAGAGATGTGAGGGATATCACACAGCGGCGTTCGGTCTTGCACTAATGAGAGCTTCGACTCTCTCAAAACCCACGGACGTTCGGATGAAGCTCTTGATGATCTCTGGCCTGACCGTCCTCGCGCTTGTCGCGGCGGCGACGAATATGCTGCGATCGCATCCATCATCGGTGAATAGACCGTCTGTAGCGGGGATGCCCACGGTGCAAGAGATGCACAAGATGGCGCAACAGGGTAAGTTGCCGCTTGAGGATTTCGAGGATCGATCTCTGGTGTTCCCGAGGGGAGCGCAGCAGCAGAGAGAATAGAATACCGCTGTCGCAGCTCGATAGTCCGCTCGCGCGAGCCGCGGTGCCGCAAACTCTATTTCAAGGGCTCATGAAGATCGGGTTGATCTCGGTTGGAGCGGCGAGCAGTCCGAAGGATTGAAGCTGCACACGGTGGAGGTCAATTTCGAGGACAGTCAATAGTAGTGCCAGCACGACGACGATGTAAATGAGCGGCGGCGACGCTTCTCGGGTGGCGGGATCGCGATTTCGGGATGGCAAGACACGAAAGTGCCACAACCGCGAGATCAGCTGCAGGTACGCTTTCGGATGGATTTGCATGTTCGGCCTCGGTCTTTGAGGCGCCTTTCCCAAGTCTGCGATCACATCGGTCGCCTTTCAAGGCGCCGCTTGTCGCACCCTGGAAGCGGATAGAGCTCCCTTTATTGAGCTCAATCAAACGGGGGATGTTTTGCCGGAAGCCCGACGGCCCTTGGATTTGACCTTGCGTCTCGCCGCCGCGCTTCTGACAGCACTACTGTTCTCGGCGCTACAGCCCGCGCAAGCGCAACTAGCGGGACACGGCGGGCCTGTCCGTGCGATCGCTGTTTCGGTCGATGGCCAGACGGTTCTGTCAGGTAGCTTCGACACCGCAGCTATCCAATGGTCGCTAGCAACAGAGTCCGCCGAGCAAGTCCTTCGCTTCCATTCGGATGCGGTGAACGCGGTTGCCTTCCTTGGAGAAGGAAGAGTGGCAACGGCAGGTGCGGATAGCCAGATTGCTATTTGGACGCCAGGCCGGCCGCAGCCCGACCGGGTTTTCGAAGGTCATACGGGACCCATTGTCGGGCTCGCCGTTTCGCCCGATGCATCGAAGCTCGCATCAGCCTCGTGGGACCATACCGTGCGGCTTTGGTCGCTGTCGGATGGCACGTTGCGCGTGCTGGAGGGGCATTCGCAAAACGTCAACGGCGTTACCTTTACGCCAGACGGACAATCGCTCGTGAGTGTCGGCTACGATCTTACGGCGCGGGTCTGGCATTTGGCGGATGGGACGTCCGAGATTGTGACCTTGCCGGCGCCATTGAACGCAGTTGCGGTCGCACCGGATGGCGAAATCGTCACGGGCGCAGCAGACGGCAGGCTGCGCATGATGACCTCAGATGGCAAGGAAAGCGGTGACGTTGCTGCAGGCACCACGCCGATCGTGGCGCTGGCGATCTCGCATGACGGTGCCTTGATTGCCGCAGCCGGCGTTGGCGACACCGTGGCGATCGTCGATCGCAAGGCGCGCAGCGTGCTGCGCACGCTCGCTGGGCCCGGCATGCCGGTCTGGTCGGTTGCGTTCCTGCCCGATGGCGCGACGCTTCTGACCGGCGGCGCCGACGGTAGGATCAGGCGATGGAATGTACTGACCGGCGATGCCATCGGCTCCAACCTCTTGGGCACGCCAGCCGACCCGCTCGCCGCCTATGCCGGCGATCACGGCGCCGAAATCTTCCGGGCCTGCGTCGCTTGCCACACGCTGTCGGAGACGGAGGTGCAGCGCGCCGGCCCGACGCTTGCCGGACTCTACGGCCGGAAGATCGCATCGCTGCCGGGCTACCGCTTCTCCGACGCGCTCAAGAGGATGGACATCGTCTGGACACCAGAGACGGTGTCAAAACTGTTCGAGATCGGGCCGAACGCCTATACGCCGGGCACGAAGATGCCAGAACAGCACATCAGCTCGGCCGCAGACCGCCGCGCACTCACGGACTTTCTGGCGCGTGCGACGTCGAAGTAGGGCGCTAATATTCCGGCCATTGCTCCACAGGAATATTCGCTAGCTCCGGGCGCTCCCTAGGCATGCGATCGACGTCGACGCTTGGATCTTCCTTCAGCGCTGCCACCACTGATTCACGTATTTCCGCCGCGACAGCCAGTTGACCTTCCTGCCCTTGGCCTCGGCCTTGCAAGCGACGATCGCCTGCTTGAGCGCAACCTTCTCCGCCTTGGTGGGGCGGGAGCCTCGGCCGCGCCAGCGGCAAGGATTGTGGCGATAAAGCACGTCCACAAAACCACCATGTAACGAGACATGCGGCTAATCCTTGTTCTCGCGTTGGCGCAGGTAATCATCAGTCGTCTGCGGCGGCGCGCGTTGCGGCACGTCCTGGAACGGATCGAACTGCTGTTCACTCATAACGATGACGCGACAGTCGGCGCACATCCGCAAGGTTTCCAGCCTCTTGTCACCAGCGGGATACATCCAGTGCCGACCCTCAAGCTTTGCCGCAATCCGATCGATCGTGCTCTTCACGCCGAACGGGGTGCCGCAGCGGATGCACAGCGCGGGCTCTTCCTCCTTGATCACGACGGCAGCCGCGCGCGCCGCGCGGAAATCGATCTGCGGCTTGAGCGTGATCACCTTTTCGGGGCAGGTGCTCTGGCACAGACCGCACTGCACGCAGGCATCTTCGACGAATTTGAGCACGGGACGCTCGGGATCGTCGCGAAGCGCACCGGTTGGGCAGGCCGAGACGCAGGACAGGCATAGCGTGCAACCATCCGTATTGACGCTGATCGCGCCGATCGGCGCGCCTTGCGGCAGGGCGATCATGTCGACCGGCCTCGGCGCCAGGCGGTGCAATTCGCTCAACGCAAAGCGAAGCAAATCGCGCCGTTTGCCGACCGTTTTGAAGGTTGCGGGCGTCGCGACCGCCGGAAGCATGTCGATCGCGCTCAATTGCGCACCCAGCACGTCGGGATCGTCGGTTTCAATGGTGGCCGCGCGCTGCCCGTCAAATCCGAGCCCGGCCAGAATGGCCTCGGCCATGGCAATCGTCTGCGACAGCCCCGTCACCTCGTGCCGCGGTTTTGCGCGCAGCAGAAGGCGCACGGCGGACGCGCCATAGGCGAATGCGCCGATGACCGCTTCCAGCCCGACCTGCGTCACCTCGTTCAAGGCGAGGGGAAGCACGTTGGCCGGCAGCCCGTCGCCGTGACGGGCGAGCGCGTCGATCAGCGGCGTGCCGTGAGGGCTGTCATGCAGCATCAGCACGGGATGCCTGCCGCCAGCCTCGTGATAGGCGAGCAGCATGGCACGCATGATCTGCAACTGGGTGTCGGCGGGCGGCAGCGCGTAGGAGGCAGCCCCCGTCGGACAGGCGGCAGCGCATTGCCCGCAGCCTGCGCAGACTTCCGCGTTGACAGCGACATGATTGCCGGCGGGCGTGATCGCACCGCTCGGGCACAGATCGAGGCAGCGATGGCATCCGGTCAGATTCGAGCGCGAGTGGGCGCAGAGGCCGGGCGTGAAGTCGACATATCTCGGCTTGTCAAAGCCGCCGACGAGATCGCGCGCGGCGAGCACCGCGCGCAGCACGGCAGCGGGATCTTTGGGATCTGCTCGCAGGTAGCCGTCGCGCAGATCGTGCGCGGGAAACAGCGGCATCTCGCCGGAGAGGTCGAGCACGAGATTGCAGCGCGAGGTCGCCCCGTTGCGCGTGGCTCCGAACACGAAGCGATCGCGCGAAGACGGTCTGGGCTGCGCGTAGTCGTCGATCGTGAGCTCGAAGGCGCCGAAATGTCCCTTGGCGTTGCGGATTGTACCCTTCACGATCGGGAAGTCCGTCGCCGCAGGCGGGGCGACGTCTGTTGGCCGCTTGAGCATGACGGTGACATCGAGATGGTCCGCGAGCAGCCGTCCGGCCTCGATTGCGTCCTCGTCGCGTCCATAGATAAGGATGATGCCGTCGCTCAACAGCGTGACGAACGGATAGTCCGGTCTCGGAATCGCAGCCGCCGCAAGCAGCGCGGCCATCTTCGCAGCTGCGTTCGCACCGTCGCGCGACCAGCCCGCCGTCTCGCGGATGTTGACGAAAGTGATCCCGTCTGGGCGTTCGCCGGCCTCATCGGTGAACTGCGCCGCCCGCTGCGTGCAGGCAACCGTCAGCGAACCCTCTGCCGTTGCGGCGTTGCGGAAATGATCGAGCTCCGCGCCGCAGAGATGTCGAAAGCTCCTGATCTCACAGTTGGGGCATCCACGCCGGATCGCGGCCGTGTCGAGGCGCATCGTGTCTTCGCACGAGCAGATCAGAACGGTCTTCGCTGGCTGATCCAGGTGAATTCCTCCGTCAGTGCGGCGCGGGACCGGACTCGCGCCGATCCCTTGCTTCGTATAGATTTTCACTATCGGGAAGAAAAGGAAAGTGGAGGACGGCCTTGCCGTCGACCCCTACCACCCATGTTTCCCTGGCGGAACCGATCCATCTACCGCCGCCATTCGCGCTCGTCCGGTTGCGCGAGAGCGGAGACGCCTTTGCTCACGCTTGCCGCATTGCACCCGAGGGCGGTGCCGGCACGCTGGTCTATGTCGGACGGTTCGATCTCGCTGAATTCGCCGTAGTGCTCGAGCCGGGCGAGCCCCTGAGCACCGCGCGGCGCGCCTTCTACGCCTGCATGGTTGCGCTCACCGACGCGCTCCGCGTCTATGCGCCGCCGAACAAGACGGTGGCAATCGACTGGCCCGACGCGATCCGCATCGACGGCGGACTGGTCGGTGGTGGGCGGTTGGGATGGCCGTCGTCTGCGCGCGAGGACGAGCCTCCGGCCTGGCTCGTGTTTGGCGCCATGATCCGGACAGTCGCCATGAGCGACCCGGGGCCTGGTGTTTATCCGCTGGCGTCTGCGCTGGACGAGGAGGGGTTTGGCGAGACGGGCGCCGTGCAGGTGACCGAGAGCTTTGCCCGGCACCTCATGCGGGCGATCGATAGTTGGCAAGTCGATGGCTTTGACGGCGTCGCGCGTGATTATCTCAACCGCGTAGCCCGCGAGCGGCAAATGGTTCAGCGGCTCGACTATTGCGGTGATCTTCTCACGCGCCGCGTCGGCACAGCTGGGACCGAGCGGAGTGAGCTCGTCGCCCACCTCGGCACGCCGTCCTGGCTCGATCCGAAACTCGGAGGGCTGCGCCTGTGAAACTCTTGCGCACCATCGCGCTCGATCCCTCCGACACCTTCGTGTTCGACGTTGCGGCCGAATCAGGCGAATGGGCGGTTTCCGGCGCCTTCCGCTTCTGCGATCAGAACCCGGCGAATCTGAGCGGCAAGGAGCGCGCCGCCTTCCGCAGCGGCTTCCTCGGCTTACAATCCTGGGGCTGGTCGACGCTGGCGCAGATCGTCCCGGCGACGCAGGACGATTGCCGGGCCTTAGTCGAATTGCTTGCCGGGCAACTCGTCGAACGCTTCGGGGCGCCGGACATTGCAACTGCGAGAACTGCGGCGGAGGAGGAAGTCGCCTTTGTTCAATCGCTCTGTATCCATCCGGTAAGTTCGCTGATTGCGGTCCACCGCTCGGTGAGCGATGGCGAGGTCCGCGAGGCCTTCCGCAGGCTGCAACTGCGCAAAGGGCAGAGGCATGGCAAGGCATTTTCATTCATGGAGGTGGGGGACGATGTCGAGCCAGATCATGATCTCCATCTTGCCGATCTCGGCCAGGAGCCGCAACGCCGATGAAGGATTTCTGGATCGCGTCTGGCCACCATCTGCTCGATCGCGACGAGAGCGGCCGGCTCTGCGTCACGGATGAATTCCTGAAGGCCTATTTTGCCCGTCCCGAGCTGATGCCGCCGGACGACGCATGCCGGGTCGAAAGAAGGCTGCACTGCGAGCTGCTCGCTGGTCCGCGCCAGCCGGTGAGCGATGACGAGATCGCTGCGATCGCCGATCAGGACGCACGCGAAAACTGGCGGTTCGTGCTCGCCTTTCGCGATCTCCTGCTGCGGCATCCGACGCTCGAGGCTGCCTACCTTGCAGCCATCCGATCGCGGACGAGCGATCTGCCGCCGCTGTTCGTCAATCAGCTCGTGCACGTGATCCTGCGCAATGCGCTGGACGGCCGCGATGATCCGTTCGTAGCGCGTGCCGCGGAACTGTTCTTCCGCCAGCAGCGCGTCTTGCCGCATGAGCAGGCCTTGCTGCTCGGCGACGAAGAGGTGGTCGGTGGGCAGAGTCCGACGCCGGTGCTCTCGTTGATGTCGATGCTGGGAGCTGTAACCGACGCCCAGCTCGACGTGCTGAGCGGAGAGAATGCCGACGCGTATTGGCAGCGCAGCGATCATTTTGACATGGCCTTCGACTTCACCTCGGGTGGCCGGGGCCCGCATGCGCTGGCGCATGCGATGGCGCGCTGGATTTCCCATCTGCTGGCGGTCGACGTCGCCATCGAGCCGCTGCCCGCGTTGCAGGATGCGCAGCTCAGCTGGTATGTCGGGCTCGATACGGACGCCACGAGTTTCGGCGACCGTCTCTGGCATGGCGAGCGGCTCGATGAACGCAGCGCCGGCCGCGTGCTCGCGTTGTTTCGCCTGACGTTTGCGGACAGCGGCGCGGCCACAGAGGATATGCAGGGCGAGCCGGTCTATCTCATCCTGGCGATGACGCCGGACCAGAAGCTCCGGTTGAAGCCGCAGAATCTGCTGACGGGGCTGCCGATCAAACGCCTGGAGATGGTGACGTGAACCCCGCCGCGCTGCCACTCCTGCGCATTTCCGTCGGTATCGTGGTGGAGCGGCGCAAGGCGGACTCGCCATGGGCCGACTTCGTCTGGCGTTGCGTCGCCGTGCTGCCCGATGAGCCCGAGACAAAACCCTGGACAGTGCTCCGCGAAGAGGACGGCAAAACCCTGTTCTATGCGGGCAGTGCGACGGTTGATCTCTATCCGTCCGAGACTGCACGCTACCGCGACAATCTCGCCTCGGGCGGTCCGAGCATCTGGACCGTGCTGTCGCCCGCGGAAGGCGTCTGGTCCTATTCAGTGGCGGCCGTCACCGCCGATCCTGCGGAGGGTGAGGCGTTCACTGAGGCCGGTGCCAACCTCGTCGAGGCGGTGCCGATGCCGGAGGTGCTGCGCGAGGCGATTGAAAGTTTTGTTGCCGAGCACCACGTCGAACGTGAGTTCTTCAAGCGCGAGCGGCGTCAGGCCGATCCGGAGGCGCTAGCCCGCCGCTAGCATGAAGGCGGACAGGAATGAGCGAGGCAAGTCGAGTGAGCGAGGACGAGCTGAGTGAGGACAAGTTTCTGGTGCGTTGGTCCCGCCGCAAGCGGGAGACAAGAGCGAACGCCACGTCGCCGACCGCGGCAACGCACGATGATGTGCAATCTGCACCAAAGCCCCCCGCCAAGGACGACGAGGCGAAAGTCGATCTGTCGAGTCTGCCTTCGATCGACTCGATCACGTCCGCGACAGACATCAAGGCCTTTCTGCGCAAAGGGATTCCGCAGGAGCTGGCCCGTGCGGCGCTTCGTCGCGCCTGGAGCGCCGATCCTGCCATTCGCGACTTCGTCGGGCTCGCGGAGAACGCCTGGGACTTCAACGATCCCTCTGCGATGCCCGGTTTCGGTCCGCTGGATTATTCCGAGGGAGATCTGGCCACGCTGGTTGACCGGATCCTTAGTGGCCTGCGCAAGTCGGCCGAGGCTCAGCTTGAGACTCGGGTTGAAGCCACGGATTCTTCGCGAGAATTGTGCCAGGCCAAGACTTCAACGGTCGAGGTCATAGCCGCGGAATCCGCGACGACCGAAATTGCCTCAGTTCCTGCTGCAACGCAATCGACAGTGGCTGAAAGCGCCGAGAGCGGCCGCGAACCCGTTCGGCGCCGCGCCCATGGCGGTGCGCTGCCGCGCTAGTGGCCCCAACGAAAGAAATAGCCTCAGGCTATGGAACCCCCGCAGCAATGGAAGTACAATTCGTCCAGCGCTTTGCAACCAAAGCGAAATCAAGCACCTGGGACTTGGATGGGAGGTCCACGTGCGTGATGACGGCCTTGATCGCGCCATTGACGCCGTTGGCGGCGTTGCCAGGCTTGCGCGCAAAATCGGCATCAGCCAGCCCTCCGTTTCAAACTGGAGCAAGGTGCCCGCACAACGGGTAATTGCTGTCGAAGCCGCGACTGGCGTATCGCGCAACGAATTGCGGCCCGATCTTTACAGAGAGCTGCCTGTGGCCGAAGACCCGAGTGATCCCGTCGACGCGGCGCGGGCGCAGGAGTATCTGCTGCTGGCTTCGCTTCTGTCGGCAGCGCCGTCAAAAAAGCTGCTTGATCAATTGGCGGCATTGGCCGGCGACGCGACGTCGCTTGGGTGCGCGCATATTGCGCTGGCCGAAGCCGCGGCCAACGCGGTCGTAGCGAAAGTTGAACGCGAATATTTCGACTTGTTCGTCGGTCTCGGCCGCGGCGAGCTTTTGCCTTATGCCTCCTACTACCTGACCGGCTTTCTCAACGAGCGGCCGCTGTCACGCCTGCGCGGTGATCTCGCTGCGCTCGGGATCGTGCGCGTTGCGGGCAATTCGGAGCCGGAAGACCACGCGTCGATCCTGTGCGAGATCATGGCCGGTTTTGCTTCAAAACGCTTCGAGGCATCTTCCGACGTGCAGCGCGCCTTCTTCGAGACGCACGTCGCGCCCTGGATGGGGCGGCTGTTCGCCGATATCGAAAGCGCTGAGAGCGCCACCTTTTATCGTGCGGTCGGCGCGCTTGGTCGCGCCTTTATCGAGATCGAGACGGAAGCATTCACATTCGCCAACTGACCCGCACGCGCGGATCCAGGAGAGATGCGATGAATGAAGACCGGAAAACCATAGGCGGGCGTCGCGGCTTCCTGCGCAAGGTCGGCATCGGCACGGTCGGCGCTGGCGCGACGCTGGCGACACCGCTGGTCGGGTCCGCCGAGGCCGACAGCGAAACCAACGATGAGAAGCGCAAGGCGCGCTACAAGGAATCCGATCACGTCAAAGCCTTTTACCGCGTCAATCGTTATCCGGCCAAGGGAGGCTGACCGTGCTGATCAAGCGAACACACCAGCATTCGCTGCGCCACGGCTCCGTCGCGGAGTCCATTGCAGGTCAGGCCGGAGGTCTCGACCGCCGCAGTTTCCTGCGCAAATCCGGTCTTGCCGGCGGCGCGCTCGCCGCACTTGGCACCCTGCCGGTCGGTAATGTGCGCAAGGCGGAGGCGGCGATGGCCGGTCCGCTCACCGCGGGCGCGACCGTCCGCAAGAGCATCTGCACGCACTGCTCGGTTGGGTGCACGGTGACGGCTGAGGTCTTGAACGGGGTATGGATCGGCCAGGAGCCGAGCTGGGACTCCCCGATCAATCGCGGCTCGCACTGCGCCAAGGGCGCCTCTGTGCGCGAACTCGTGCATAGCGAGCGGCGGCTACGCTATCCGATGAAGCTGGTAGACGGGCAGTGGACCCGCGTCTCCTGGGATACCGCGATCAACGAGATCGGGGATAAACTTCAAGCTGTGCGTGAGAAGTCGGGTCCCGATTCCGTCTATTGGCTCGGCTCGGCCAAGATGACCAACGAAGGCGCCTATCTGTTCCGCAAGCTCGGGGCGTTCTGGGGCACCAACAACACCGATCACCAGGCCCGCATCTGCCATTCAACCACCGTCACCGGCGTCGCCAACACCTGGGGCTACGGCGCGATGACCAACAGCTACAATGATATCCGCAACGCGAAGACACAGGTCATCTTGGGCGGCAATCCGGCCGAGGCGCATCCGGTCTCGCTGCAGCACCTGCTTGAGGGAAAGGAGCTGCAAAAGGCCAACTTTGTCGTCATCGACCCGCGCCTGACGCGCACTGCCGCACACGCGACGGAATATGTGCGCATGCGGCCGGGCACCGACATCCCGGTGCTCTACGGCATGATGTGGCACATTCTCCAGAATAGTTGGGAGGACAAGGAATTCATCCGGCAGCGCGTCTACGGTTTCGACGACCTCAAGAAGGAGGTTGAGAAGTGGCCTCCGGAAGAAGTTGAGCGCGTGACCGGCATTCCCGGCGAGCAGCTCAAGCGCGTCGCCAAGATGTTCGCCACCGAGAAGCCGGCGACGCTGATCTGGGCCATGGGCCAGACTCAGAAGACCGTCGGCACCGCCAATGTTCGGGCGAGCTGCATTGCGCTGTTGATGACCGGCAATGTCGGCAAGGCCGGCGCCGGCGCAAACATCTTCCGTGGCCATGACAACGTTCAAGGCGCGACCGACGTCGGACTCGATATTGTCACGCTGCCGTTCTACTACGGCCTCGCTGAAGGCGCCTGGAAGCACTGGTCGCGGGTTTGGGAGGTCGACTACGAATTCCTGAAGTCGCGCTTCGATACCAAACAGATCATGGAGACCCCCGGCATCCCGCTGACCCGCTGGTTCGAGGCGGTGACGCTGCCGAAAGATCAGGTCGCGCAGAAGGATAATGTAAAGGCGGTGTTCGTGCAGGGACACGCCTCCAACAGCATCACACGCGTTCCTGAATCCCTCAATGGCCTGAAGGCGCTCGAGCTGCTCGTCATCGCCGACCCGCATCCGACGACCTGGGCCTCCCTCGCAGTCGAAGCCGGACGCAAGGATGGCGTCTACATCCTCCCGGTCGCCACGCAATTCGAGTGCAAGGGGTCGCGCGTCGCCTCGAACCGCTCGCTGCAATGGGGCGAGCAGATTGTGAAGCCGATCTTCGAATCGAAGGATGATCTCGAGATCATCTATTTGATGGCGAAAAAGTTCGGCTTCGCGGACCAGATGTTCAAGAAAATCAAGGTCGAGAACAATCTTCCTGAAGCTGAGGATGTCCTGCGCGAGATGAACCGCGGCAGCTGGTCGACCGGCTATTGCGGGCAATCGCCCGAGCGGCTCAAGGCGCACATGAAGTACCAAGCGAAGTTCGACATGCTGACGATGCGGGCGCCGAAGGACGATCCCGAGGTCGGCGGCGACTATTACGGTCTACCCTGGCCGTGCTGGGGATCTCCGGAGGTGAAGCACCCCGGCACACCGCTGCTCTACAACACACATCTGCACGTCATGGATGGGGGCGGCACGTTCCGGCCGCGATTCGGCATCGAGCGTGAGGAGAAGCTGCCGGACGGCACGACGCGGAAAGTCAGCCTGCTCGCGGACGGCTCGTACTCGTTGGGGTCAGGTATTCAGGACGGTTATCCGGAATTCACGCTGGCGAGCCTGAAGAAGCTCGGCTGGGACACCGACCTCACCGAAGCGGAAATGGCCGTAATCAACAAGATCAATCCGGCCAATCCGGACACGGTGTCTTGGGCTCTCGATCTGTCGGGCGGCATCCAGCGCGTGGCGCTGGCGCATGGCTGTGTTCCCTACGGCAACGGCAAGGCGCGGATGAATGCGTTCGGCTTGCCCGATCCGATTCCGGTTCACCGCGAGCCGATCTACACGCCGCGCGTCGATCTTGTGGCTAAATATCCGACGTTGCCCGACGCCAAGCAGTTCCGCGTGCCAAATATCGGGTTCTCCGTGCAGAAGGCTGCGGTGGAGAAGGGAATCGCAAAACAGTTCCCGCTCATCCTGTCGTCAGGCCGTCTGGTCGAATATGAGGGCGGCGGTGAGGAGACCCGCACCAACCCCTGGCTTGCCGAATTGCAGCAGGACATGTTCATCGAGATCAATCCTGGCGATGCCGCCGATCGCGGCATCAAGGACGGCGGTTGGGTCTGGGTCACTGGCGCCGAGAACAATTCGAGGGCGAGGATGAAAGCGCTCGTCACCGAGCGTGTCGGCAAGGGCGTCGCTTGGATGCCCTTCCACTTCGGTGGCTGGTTTGCGGGAAAGGATCTTCGCGGCAACTACCCGAAGGGCACCGACCCGATCGTGCTCGGCGAGAGCGCCAACACGATCACCACCTACGGCTACGACCCCGCGACGGGCATGCAGGAGCCCAAGGTCACACTCTGCCAGATCGCGGCGGCTTAGGGAGCAACGACGATGGCACGTATGAAATTTCTCTGCGACGCCGACCGTTGCATCGAGTGCAACGCCTGCGTGACGGCCTGCAAGAACGAGCACGAGGTCCCCTGGGGCATCAATCGGCGCCGGGTCGTCACCATCGCCGACGGCAAGCCGGGCGAGCGGTCGGTCTCGATGGCCTGTATGCACTGCACGGATGCGCCTTGTGCGGCAGTGTGTCCGGTGAACTGCTTCTACACCACCGCCGACGGCGTGGTGCTGCACTCCAAGGACCTTTGCATCGGCTGCGGCTACTGCTTCTACGCCTGTCCGTTTGGCGCGCCGCAATATCCGAAGATCGGTAATTTCGGCTCGCGCGGCAAGATGGACAAATGTACCTATTGCGCCGGCGGCCCCGAGGCCGATGGCAGCAAGGAGGAATACGAAAAATACGGTGCGAACCGCCTCGCTGAGGGCAAGCTGCCGCTGTGCGCCGAGATGTGCTCGACCAAGTCGCTGCTCGCCGGTGACGGCGAGATCATTGCCCAGATCTATAAGGAGCGTGTGCTGAAGCGTGGCTATGGCTCGGGCGCGTGGGGCTGGAAGACCGCCTATCGCGAGACGATCGAGTCCTGAAGCACGCCGCGGGCGACGCGGTACAAATGCCGAGGAGGAGCTCATGTCCTCATTTGCAAGGTTCATTGGTCCAGCCGTCGGTGCGTGGGCGTTGCTTCTGTTGATCATGGCAGTTCCGGCGCCGTCGGCGGCCCAGCAGATCAATCCGACGGCGAACTCGGTCAACGAACGCCAGTTGCTTCAAGAGATGGACCGGATCCAGGGGCGCGTCAGCATTCCCGACCAGCGCTCCAGCGTGCTGATGCAACCGGCCGGCCGCGAGTGGCGTGAATTCCGCGACGTCGCGCTGCGGTGGATCGGTGGCGTTGCCATGCTTGGCATGCTGGCGGTGCTCGTGATCTTCTATTTGACGCGCGGCATGGTTCGCCTCGAAAGTGGACGATCAGGCCGAACCATCGTGCGATTCAATTCATTTGAGCGTTTCGTGCACTGGATGACCGCGACCTGCTTCGTCATCCTTGCGATTTCGGGACTGAACATCACGTTCGGGCGGCCGCTGCTGCTTCCGCTGATTGGATTTGACGCTTTCTCGGGATGGTCGCAATGGGCGAAATTCGCCCACAACTACCTGAGCTTCCCCTTCACAATCGGCGTCGTGCTGATCTTTCTGATGTGGATCGGCGGCAACATCCCGAACAAGGTGGATCTGGAGTGGATCAAGCGCGGAGGCGGGCTGTTCGGACACGATCATCCGCCGGCACGCCGCTTCAACGCCGGTCAAAAGGGGATCTACTGGATCGTTGTGATCGGCGGCGGCCTCGTCGCCGCGACCGGGTATCAGCTCATGTTTCCCTTCTACCTGACGGGAATCGAGGGCATGCAGATTGCCCAGATCGTTCACTCCGTCGTGGCTGTGCTGTTTATCGCCGCGATGCTCGCTCACATCTACATCGGCACGATCGGGATGGAAGGGGCATTCGAGGCGATGGGATCAGGTGAGGTGGATATCAATTGGGCGCGCGAGCACCACAGCCTGTGGCTCGAGCAGCAATCGGCACGGAGCGGCCCGAACGATTCTCAGCGGCAAACGCGTCGTGCTACATCCGCAGCCGAATAGGGCTGGCGGCGTCTGCCTACAGACGCACGCCACTCGTTGCAAAGGCTTCTGCGACGGGTTGCTGTAAGCTGTCGAGCACGGCAACTCCAATCGCAGCGATTACGATCGTCGCAACGCAGGCAAGGATGAAAGCCCTCATCGCGATCCTCCAAACAAGCTGCCTTACGGATCATTATATAGGATGCCCGGTCACAAACAAACAACCGAGCGGGGTCCGGATTACGTAGCCCGGCCAGAGTTGAGGCGGTGCCACTCCGACACGAGCCCACGGGTTCGCGGTGCGCCATTTTGCGCTTTCAATTTGACTGTTTGGCCGGGACATACCGTCGTCGAAGAAGCATGAAATGAAGAAAAGTATGCGCGCGCAAGATGCGCAGTCCGTGCAGCAACGAAGCGACCGCATCGATAGTTCCGCCAATCAAGCCGTAGCCGCGCCCGTCATCCTCCTCGGGATGGTGCAGATAAGGGCTGCGGAATTCGACGAAGTCGAATTCGCCTTGCCTCAGCGCACGGAATAGCGACTCGTCGAAGCCGGCCTCGACGCGGACGCGGATCGACGGATGTGACGAGATCGTGCGTGCGAGCGCCGCCGGAAGATATCGTCGGAGCCATGTCGGGCCGGCGCCGATCGCGACGGTCCCGACGGCGCCGGAACGCTGCGCGGCAATCTCGTGACCGGCATCCTTCATCTGGACATGCACAGCCTCGGCGTGGCGCAGCAGCGTGGTCCCGAACGATGTCAGCACGACGCCACGCGGCAGACGCTCGAACAATTTGACGCCGAGCTGCTCCTCGAGCAACTTAATGCTCTTGGTTAGTGTGGGTTGTGCAATATTGAGCTCGGCTGCGGCAAGCGAGATGTTCTTGCGTTGCGCGACTCGGAGAAAATATTCGAGCTGTCGGAGGTCCATTGCTGCTCACGCTGAGGGAGATCTTCGTAGCTAACAATCAGGTGGCATGCGCTCGCTAAGTTCGCTCTCGCTTGCTTACACCAGTGGCGATCTAGTTTTTGCATCAAGGCGGCATGCGTTATAGCCGATGCACGGCAGGACCCCATAGAAGGGTAGTTATTGGCGTAAAGCAGTTGCCGATTGATCAGCCTCGATCTTCTTGGCTGGAGCTAACTTAAACTTCCTTTGATGGATGAGAGCGAGAGTTCAAATTTTTCAACTAGTTAGGTGGGGTGTGTGCACCGGAAGACCAATAAATTCTGTATCGGCTATTCCGAGCAGCTCCGGAAATGGAGAGCGGGTGGCAGTCCCCCTCGCTGACCTCGGCGGCTGGCGGGCGAGTACATGAGGCCGATGCGGCGCCCGGTTGCGTTGATAATCTACTGCCTGGGGTTCAGTACACTATTCAGGCCATCACCGATCAGGTTGAAGCCGATTACAAGAGCGATGATTGCGAGACCGGGCCAGAATGCCATCCATGGCGCCTCGCTGAGGAACTGCCTGGCTACATCGAGCATGGCGCCCCAAGAGGGAGCCGGAGGCAATTGACCAAGTCCAAGAAAGGCGAGGCTCGCCTCGGCCAACACTGCAATCGCCATCGTGAGGGTTGCCTGGACGATTGTCGGTGCGAGCACATTCGGCAATACCTGCCCAGTCAGGATAGCGAAATGACCGAGCCCTTGAGCGCGAGCTGCCGCGATATAGTCCTCGGTGCGGACAACCAGTGTCTCGGCGCGTGCAACGCGGACGAAGACTGGGATCGCGGAAATGCCGATTGCGATCATCGCATTCTGGAGGCTAGGACCCAGGAATGCGGCCAGCGCAATCGCGAGCACGAGAAACGGGCACGCGAGGAGAGCATCTGCAATGCGCGAGATCACCATATCGGCGACACCACCGAAATAGCCAGCAATGAGACCGAACGGAAGGCCGATCAGCACCGCAACAGTCACGGAAACCATGCCGGCGGCGAGCGATGCCTGTGTTCCGAAAATCACCCGAGACAGCACATCGCGGCCGAGGTCATCCGTGCCAAACCAATGCTGTGTATTCGGGGCGGCACGAATCGCCATCCAGTCCGGCGCATTCGGATCATAGGGCGAGATCCATGTTGCGAACACCGCCAGCACGACGAAGAACAGGATGATCGCGCCACCGATCATGGCGGATGGCTCGCGCAGTAAGCGACGAATTTCCGAGCGCTTGCCTGCGCGCATCTGAGCGGAGACCGGCGCCGTCTCAATCGTGCTCACGACCTGAGCCTCGGATTGAGCAGCACATAGGCCACATCGGCAATCAGGCTCATCAGGAGAAATACTGCCGCCGTGCAGAGAACGACCGCCTGAACCACAGCATAATCGCGGCTGAATACCCCATCGACGACCATTTTGCCGAAACCGGGGATCGAAAAGACCTGCTCGGTCAACACCGCGCCGGCCAGTAACTCGCCAAATTGCAACGTGCCCAGCGTGACCACCGGGATCAGCGCATTCGGCAGTGCATGGTGCAGCACGATGGTGCTTTCGCGGACGCCTTTCGCGCGAGCGGTGCGGACATAATCCTGCTTCATCGTCTCGATCATTGCGCTGCGGACATGGCGCATCATGATCGCCGCTGTGCCCGTGCCGAGCACCAAAGCAGGCATAAGCATCGAAATCAGGTTGCGGCCGACACTTTCAGAAGGCGGAACAAAACCTCCGGCCGGCAGCCAGCCGAGGTTCACCGAGAATAGAAGGATCAACATGATCCCCAGCCAGAAATGCGGAATGGAAAGTCCAGCGAGTCCGAAAAGACTGGCACCATAGTCGAGGGGCGTCCCGCGTCCCAGCGCCGCGAAGATCCCGATCGGCAGCCCGACGAGTAGCGCGACCAGCATCGACAGGATCGCGAGCTCAATGGTCACCGGCAGTTTTTCCACCAGCATGGTGCCGATCGGCAGTCGGGTGCGGACTGAAGTGCCGAAATCGCCGTGCGCCAGGGCTTTTAGCCAGATGGCATATTGCACCGGAATCGGATCATTGAAGCGATACTTCTGCCGAAGATATTCTACGACCTCGGGATTGCGCTCTTCCCCGGCGAGCGCCAGCGCCGGGTCGCCGGGTAGCAGCTTCTGCAGACCGAACACCATCATCGACACGAGCAATAAGGTCGGTAGTAGGACGGCAAGGCGGCGCAGAAGCAGGGTCTTCATTGGAGCAGATTGGTCCTCACCTGAGGAAAGCGCGAGACGTTGCGCATCAATTCACTGGCTTGACACCCACCAGGCGCAAGAGCCCGTCTGGTACCATGACGATCCCACCGACCGATTTGCGGGCAGCAAAGAACCAGTTAGGGTGATAGAGGGGAATTGACGAGAGTGCCGTTAGGTAAATGTCAGTCGCTTTCGCATAGAGAGTCTTGCGCTTGGCTTCGTCGGCCTCGCCTCGCGCCTCGGTCAGGATCGCATCGAGATCCTTGTTGCAGTATTTGTTGACGTTCTGAGAGCCTGCGCAACTGAAGAATGCGACCAGTGTTGGGTCCGGGTCAGCACGGCCGCTCCAGTTGCCGATGTAGGCTTCGAAATTGCCGTTCATGTAGCGCTCGATAGCGGTGGTCGTTTCCATAGGCAGCAGTTTCACGTCGAAACCGGCCTCGGCCGCCATCGACTGCATGATCTGTGCGACCCGGGAGTCGCCGGCCGTATTCTCGTACTGAATTTCGATAGGGACGCGGGTCATTCCGGCCGATGCAATCAATGCCTTGGCTTTGGCAACGTCGCGAGCCGGCGCCTTGTGGGCTGTATCGTAGAACGGAGATGACGGGGGGATCATCTGATTATCCGCCAGGAACTCGCCGTTGAAGGCAACGCGATTGATGACATTGCGATCGATCACAAGCTCAAAGGCCTGCCGTAGCGTCGCGTTCTTGCCGAGTGGTGTATCGGCCTTGGCGCCTGCGCCGACATTGAACATCAGATGCGAAACCGCAAGCCCCTTTCCGGAATGCAGAGTGAGGTTGGGATCGTCGCGCACGGTCTTGAGATCGGTGGGCGCGACGCGTTCCGCGAGCTCAAGATCGCCCGCTCGCACCCGCGACAATCGCACGGTTGAGTCAGGCACGTAGTAGTAGACGACTTCGTCGTAGCCGACCGCTCCAGCGTTCCAGTAGCCAGGATACTTCTTGAGGCGAATGAGGTCACGCGACTTGCGCTCGACAAATTGATACGGACCCGCACAGACTGGCGCGGCTGCAAAGTCGCCGGCTTTCTCCGCGGCGCCCTTCGGCGATACCATCATGCCGGCACGATCGCTGAGATTGGCAAGCAGCGGCACGAATGGTTCCGACAGGTTGAACTTGACCTTGTCGCCCGCAAGGGCCTCGACGCTCACGATCGGCGCCAGTTCGGCCTTGCGCTTCGAATCCGGCATCGTCTTCATGCGCTCGATGTTGAACTTGACCGCCGCCGCATCAAACGTGGCGCCATCGTGGAACGTGACGTTCTTGCGCAGAGTAAAGGTGATCGACTTGCCGTCCGCGGCCCACTCCCACGCCTCTGCGAGCTGTGGCACGATCTTGAGGTCGGGGGAGATATCGACAAGTTTGTCGCACAGCGCCGCAAACACGAACCGGCCCGAATAAGTGCCGCTGAGTGCCGGGTCGAGCGCATCGGGATCGTCCTGAATGCCGACCCGCAGTGTTGCGGCACTGGCCGCGACAAGGCCCGATCCGATCATCAGAATTGCCGCCAACGCCGTGCCCATCCGCTTCATACGGAATTCCTTTCTTCCAAGGCTTCTCTGTCGAGGCTCTCGAAGAAGACAAGCACACCAATCTCAATTTGTAAACATATCGAACGAATTGACCTTTGGTGCGCAATAATGTTGTACGAAATGCACCGTCGACGGCGACAATAACGCTTCTGTTCCCTCTTGACGGAAGGCGTGAGTCGCCATTAGTTCGAGAGGCTGACGAATTGGATTGAGCTTATATGCCAGACGCCCCGTCATCGCCCGTTGCGCGACAGCAATCCGTGCGCCTAGTCGTCGAGCGCCTGCTGCGTGATCGAGCGGTCTCGCGCGCCGAGCTCTCTCGCAGCACAGGCCTGTCCAAACAAACAATTTCCGAAGTCATGCGCGATCTCGAACGGGACGGCTGGGTGCGCGAGGACGGGCAAATCCAGGGCAGCGTGGGTAGAAGTGCAGTTACCTACGCGCTGCGGCCCGACGCTGCGTTCGTGCTGGGCGTCGACCTTGGCGGCACGAAACTGCACGTCGCGCTTGCCGATCTGCAGGGAGAGATCGTCGCCGAGAGCATCGAACCGACCTCCGGCGACGGTGGTGCTGCCGTGGTCGCTCAGATCGGGCGCATGCAAGAGTCTCTTCTCCAGCGTGCATCTGTACCGGCGCAGCGCTTGCGTGGTGGCGTGATGGGGAGTCCGGGCATCATCGACCCGGCCTCGGGCAGCATCGTCATCGCGCCCAACATCCCCGGACTGGATAGTCTGGATGTGCGGACTGCATTGCGCGAGCGTCTCGGCATCGACGTCGCGATCGAGAACGACGTCAATCTTGCCGCGATCGGCGAGCACTGGCGCGGCAGCAGCCGCAAGGCCCGCAGCTTCGCCTTCATCGCCGTCGGCACCGGTATCGGCATGGGCATCTTTTCGGACGGATATCTTGTGCGCGGCGCGCGTGGCGCGGCGGGCGAGATCGCTTACCTGCCACTCGGAGGCGACCCCTACGATACGCGCGGTCTTCGGTTGGGTACGCTGGAAACCGCCATCGGCAGCGTCGGGATTGTCGAGCGCTATCTCGGGCTTGGTGGTGTCCCAGGCGGCACGGTGCGCGATGTCTTCGATCGGCTCGAGACCGACGAGGCGGCACGAATAACAATCGACGAGGTCAGTCGGATCCTTGCGAGTGCGATTCTGGCCGTGCACAGTATCCTCGATTCAGAAATCATCATTATTGGTGGTAGCATCGGCGCGCGGCCCGAGTTGAAGCTGCGGATAGATGAGTATCTCGAACGATGCATGCGCGAGCCTGTTCGTATCGAGCTCAGCGCGCTCGGCAATCGCGCTACGCTGATCGGCGCAATCGGCAGTGCGATAGACCTCGTTCACCGCTCGCTGTTTGGCATCGGCAGGGACGCGGGCCCGCTAGCACTTCCCGCCGTGGCGGCAGATGTTGCGGCATGACAGAATATCCGTCGAGAATTGAGGTTGTCGGCAATGCGGATGCCGTCGCGGAGCGCGCGGCCGCGATTGTCGTCGCCCAGCTGCGCGCTCGACAGCCGGTCACTCTTGGTCTTGCGACCGGCGCATCAATGACGCCGCTTTATGCCCTTGTTGTCGCTGCAACACGCGCCGGCCCGATCTCATTCCACGCGGCAGCGAGCTTCAATCGGCCTCATACCAACGAACGGAGAAGGGCATGAGCTGGGGACAGCGCGATTTCATGGTGCCGGGACGCTCTCTGGCGGTCGGCGACCAGGGCATGGTCGCGGCCTCTCACCCCGCAGTCACGCTGGCTGCGGTCGAAATCCTGCGTAGCGGCGGCAACGCCGTCGACGCCGCGATTGCTGCGATCGCCCTTCAGGGCGTCATTGATCCGCACATGACCGGCATCGGTGGTGACTGTTTTGCGATTTATGCTCCCGCTTCAGGCAAACCCGTCGCCATCAATGGTTCGGGCAGAGCGCCGGCGAAGGCAGAGCTGGGCTGGTTCCGGCAATTGGGATTGGCGTCGATTCCTGATGACTCGCCCCATGCCGTCACAGTTCCCGGGGCGGTCGATGCCTGGTGCCGACTCTCGAGCGATTATGCTTCAAAAGGTCTAGACGAGATTTTGGCACCCGCGATCCACGCGGCCGAGAAAGGCTTCGTGGTGACTCCGCGCGCTGCTCTGGACTGGGCACGCTATGCCAATCGCATCGAACGGCATCAGACCGGTGGGCCTATATATCTGCCCGGTGGCGCTGCGCCCGTCGTCGGCGGAAAGCTCAGCCATCCGGCCCTCGGCGCAACGTTGCGCCGGATCGCTCGTAAGGGACGGGCCGCATTTTACGAGGGTGCCGTCGCTGAAGAAATCGTCTCAATTTTGAAGGCGCTGGGCGGACTGATGGAGCTCGAGGATCTGGTGAGTGCCCGGTCGGAATACGTGACGCCTATCAGTGCCGACTATCGTGATCACCAAATCTGGCAATGCCCGCCGAACGGGCAAGGCGTCGCAGCGCTGTTGATCGCCCGAATCCTAGCCGGCTTCGATATGGCCGATCCCGCGCTCGGCGAAGCGGACCGCATCCATCTTCTGGCCGAGGCGACCAAGGCGGCTTACCGGCAGCGCGATGCGCTCGTCGCGGATCCCTCTTTCCGCCCGTTCGATATCGACGCCCTACTCTCGGAGGGATCGGTCGCGACCTTACGCTCCCGCATCAGGCGCGAATGTGCGAGCGCACCGACGGACTTCGACATGCCCGTTCATCGTGATACAGCCTACGTCGCAGTCGCCGATCGCGACGGCAACATGGTATCTCTTATCAATTCGCTGTTTTTTGCTTTCGGAAGCGGCATCTACGCTCCTCGCTCGGGCGTGCTATTGCAGAATCGAGGCTCGGGATTCGCGCTCGTCGATGGGCACCCCAATGCCATTGCGCCACGAAAGCGTCCATTCCACACTATTATTCCTGGTCTATTGGCAAGGCGCGACAAGCCGGTCATGGCTTTTGGCGTAATGGGCGGACAATATCAGGCGACAGGACATATGCAGATCCTGAGCGGCATGCTCGACCGAGGTTGGGACATTCAGAAGTCCTCGGATGCACCGCGCAGCTTTGCATTCGACGGTGCGGTGGCGCTCGAACCCACGGTTCCTGCCTCGGTCGCTGATGATTTAATCGGTCGCGGCCATCGTGTGATCTGGGTCGACGAACCCTTGGGAGGCTGCCAGGCCGTGCACATCGATGTGTCGCGGGGCGTCATGTTCGGGGCGTCGGATCATCGCAAGGATGGCATCGCGTTGGCGGCGTGATCGGGACGAGGATGGATCGCAATGTTGGATCGGACAAAATGAACGACATAGTCGAACCGATCCTATCTATCGAACAGCTGACACTGGCGCTCCCCGCCGGCGCTGATCGTAGCTTCGCCGTCGAAGACGTCTCCCTTGCCTTGCACGCGCGACAGATACTCTGTGTTGTCGGCGAGTCCGGCTCCGGCAAATCGGTCTGCGCCTCTGCCGCGATGGGCCTGCTGCCGCAAGTCATTCGCCCAGTCGCAGGGGCCATTCGGTTCGAAGGGCGCGATTTGCTGAGGCTGGCGCCCAAAGAATGGCGGACGTTGCGTGGGCGGCGTATTGCGATGGTCTTCCAGGAGCCGATGACGGCGCTCAATCCTGTTATCAAGATCGGTGAACAAATCATGGAGGCGTTCGAGGCGCACGAGCAGCTCACGCCGCGTGAACGGCAGGTGCGTATGCGCGCACTCCTCGAGGAGGTGGGCTTGCGCGATCTGGACCGCATCATCCGCAGCTATCCGCATCAGTTGTCGGGCGGGCAACGTCAGCGCGCCATGATCGCAATGGCGCTGGCGCTCGAGCCGTCGGTTCTGGTGGCAGACGAGCCGACAACGGCGCTAGACGTCACCACACAAGCGCAAATCCTTCGGCTCATCCGCGACATCCAGCAGCGGCGTGGCATGGCGGTGCTTTTCATCACTCATGATTTCGGCGTCGTCGCCGACATAGCAGACCGCGTCGCGGTCATGGAGAAGGGGCGGGTCGTGGAAGAGGGGCCGGTCGAAGACGTTTTAAGGCGCCCAAAGGATCCCTATACACGTCGGCTGCTCGCGGCCGTACCCGGCGGGGTTCCGCCAGTTCGGGCGCAAGTCACGGACGAACCAATTGCCTGCGCCACGACCGGGCTTGCAAAGACGTATCGAGGTGGTGCGTGGTTCGGAGTGCAGACCGAGGTCGCGGCCGTCAAGGGCGTGAGCTTCGAAATCCGGCGAGGCGAAACGCTCGGCCTGGTCGGAGAATCGGGCTCAGGCAAGAGCACGATTGGACGCTTGGTGATGCGTCTCACCGACGCCGATGCAGGGGTGGTCCGCATCGGCGAACTTGATTTCTTCGAGGCTCGCGGAGCGCGTCTGCGGGCCGCCCGCAAGCACATACAAATGGTTTTCCAGGATCCGTTTTCCTCGCTCAATCCGCGCCGCCGCGTCGGACGGATCATCGCCGACGGTCCAATGGCGCACGGGGTTCCGGCAGCACAGGCCTTCGCTCGTGCCGAGGAGCTTTTGACCCTCGTCGGGCTCGATCCGGCCGCAGCGCGCCGCTTTCCGCATGAATTTTCCGGTGGGCAGCGCCAGCGGATCGGCATCGCGCGCGCGCTGGCGCTCGACCCAGAGGTCTTGGTCGCGGACGAACCTGTGTCGGCGCTCGACGTCTCGGTCCAGGCGCAAGTGCTCGCCCTGCTCGAGACGCTGAAGGAGAAGCTGCGGTTGGCGGTGCTGTTCATCACCCACGATCTCAATGTCGCGGCCCAGGTCTGCGATCGGATCGCCGTCATGCGCCTTGGCGAAATCGTCGAGATCAGACCGACCGCAGACCTGCTCAATCGGCCGGAGCATCCTTATACGCAGGCACTGCTGGCCGCGATTCCGGGGCGGCAACCGAAAGCGCCGAACTGATCCAGCCCATGCCATCATTGAAGGAGGTCTGATATGCAGAAGCTCACCGAACTTCCGATACTGCGTGTCGGGCTCATCGGCAGTGGCTTTATCGCCGCGTTCCATCTGCAGTCCATGCTCGGCGTACGCAATGTCTGCGTCGGCGGCGTGTACAGCCGCTCTGCTGAGCGTCGTGCGCGCATCGCAGACACGGCGCGCAGTCTTGGCCTTGGACAGGCGCATGTGTTCGGCAGCATCGAGACGATGGCCCTGTCCGGCGAGATCGATGCGCTCTGGCTGCTGACGCCGAACGACACTCGTCTCGACATCATGCGCGAGATTCACCGTGTGACCAAGGCGGGAGCTCCTCTGCGGGCCGTTGCCTGCGAAAAGCCGTTGGCTCGTACCCTTGCTGAAGCGCGGGAAATGCGCAGGCTTGCCGAAGATGCCGGCTTGCTCCACGGTTATCTAGAGAACCAGATATTTTCGACTGCGGTTATGCGCGGCAAGGACATCATATGGCGGCGGGCCGTGCCTGGGAGCGGTCGCCCTTATCTCGCTCGTGCGGCAGAGGAGCATTCCGGGCCGCACGAGCCATGGTTCTGGCAAGGCGAAAAGCAGGGCGGCGGCGTGCTTTCCGATATGATGTGCCATTCGGTCGAAGTCGCACGCTTCATGTTGACCGCGCCCGGTGCAAAGCGCGAGTCCTTGCGTCTGATCAGCGCCAGTGCCACGACGGCCAATCTCAAATGGACGCGGCCTCGCTATGCCGCCGATCTCAAGACGCGAATGGGCGTCGATTTTGCGAAGCGTCCTGTCGAGGATTTCGCACGCGGAATCCTCACGATGGAAGATGCCGATGGGCATCAATTGATGATCGAGGCGACGACTTCTTGGGCCTATGTCGGCGCTGGCCTGCGCATCCAGCTCGAATTGCTCGGCCCCGAGTATTCAATGGAGTTCTCGTCACTTTCGACCGGGCTCAAGGTCTTCCTGTCGCGCACGCTCGCCGGGTCGGAAGGCGAGGATTTCGTCGAGAAGCAGAATGCCGAACAAGGCCTGATGCCGGTGGTCGAGGACGAAGCTGGCATCTACGGTTATACGGACGAAAACCGTCATATGGTCGAAGCGTTTAGGCTCGGTGCCAGTCCTAGTGAGACCTTCGATGACGGTGTCGGGGTTATGGAAATGCTCATGGGCCTCTATCGCTCTGCGGAGCTCGGTCGGAGCGTACATTTTCCGGATCCCGAGCTCGAACACTACGTGCCGCTAGTGGCTCGGTGACGGTAGGGCGCCAGCGTGCACCGCAAAAGTCATCCGCTTCGGAGTTCGGTGGCGCATCACCTCGGGACCCGCATTGACCGCGGCAATACCCGATAGCAAGCTCGTTCGTCGTCTTTGGCGCCTGAGCCGACCGCGCCCAAAAGAATTCACCTGGAGATCCAACAGTGGACAGATCAATTCTGCTCGCCGCCATCTGGGCTTCACTCGCCGGGCCGGCGCTTGGCCTCGTCGGCATTTTCCTGCCCGGGATCCTGGCGCCTACGACCGCTTCGTCATTTGGTCCGTAATGTGTAGGTGCAGGCAGTCGCGCGGCTACCCCTCCACGCTTTGCGTGAGCGGGCCAATTCGTCCGCCTCGGCCGCGGGCGAATGCGGAAGTCTTATTTTTTTAGCTGGGCGAGCGGCGTTATCGGTTCCAAGCTCCTTTAGTTCGGAGGTTGAGCAGACTTGGGCGTATTTTATCTGCTACGAGATGGCGCGCGTTCTTGACTGCCGAACACCAGTGCAATTCCGCCAAGTATTGCAAGCGAAGATATGGAAAGGCGAAGGGAGATTGCTTCTCCTAGCACCAAGGCGCCTGCCAATGCCGCAATGACTGGAACGCTCAGCTGCACCGAGGCGCCTTGCGCGGGCGTGAGCCCCGGGAGCACCGCGTACCAGACCGTATAGCCAAGCCCGGACGCAACCGCGCCAGATAGGATTGCGCAGGCGAGCCCGATGGCTGTGATGTGCGTGCCAAACGAAAGGGCGCACAGGGAAAGACAGATTGCGATTGGAAGGGAGCGCAGAAAATTGCCACCCGTCACGCCAATGGGATCCGCAACACCACGGCCGAGCAAGGAGTAAGCGCCCCATGCAACGCCGGCAGTCAGCATGAGGGAGGCGCCCATTACAGACGGTGCCGATGCACCGGGAGCTACGAGCGCCGCCAGTCCGGCGACGGCAATTGTCAGTCCGAACGACTGCAAGGTGGATAGACGTTCACCGCGAACGAGCCCATAGCCGACCATTGTAGTCTGAACCGCGCCAAACAAAAGGAGCGATCCCGTACCGGCTGGTAGGGAGACATATGCAAAGGAGAACGCAGCCGCATAAACGAATAACGTAACAGATGCTGGCCACGATCCCGCCGGCTGTTCAGGCTTCCGGCGAAGCGACAAGATGAGGCACAGTACGCACGTGCCTGACGCGAGCCGAACAAGGGTGAAGGTGGCAGGATCGATCGCGGCCTGAGATAGGGCTAACCTGCAAAGCAACGAATTTGCGGCAAACCCAGCCATCGCCAAACCGGTCAAGGCAATTGTCCCGATTGTGATACGAGGCCGCTGCATTCGTCATTCACCTAAGCGAGACCGCAGGACCGATCTGCGCCGGTGTCACTGCAATTGTTGCATTGAGTCCGCACGACCGACCCATCACCTGGCTACGGCACGCTTCGCCTAGCGAGCCACGCGCCGCGACAACGGCATCGTGTAGGTTATCGCGGTTCCGACCACGCAATCTTCTCCGCTTGCGTTGCGGACGACGGTCTCCAACTTGCAGATCGGCTTGTCGTCCCGGACGTGCTCGACTTTGACGCTTGCGGTAATCGTCTCTCCGATCCGTACGGCCTTGACGAAACGCCAGTTTGTTTCGAGAAATACCGTGCCCGGTCCCGGGAGATCTTCGGCAACGACGGCGTTCATGAGACCGGTCGTGACCCCGCCCTGTACGATAAGTCCGCCAAAGGGTGACGCGGTCGCCAGTTCCACGTCATAATGGATAGGGTTCTTGTCGCCCGTCATCTCGGTGAACATTTCGATATCGCGCATCGAGGTCGTGCGGCTCCTTTCAGCGCGGCGACCTGGCACGGGTCGGCCGGCCAGCGTTCGGGTCCAGGGTGAGTCGGTCGACATTTCTCGTGCTCCTATGCTGCGAGGGACGGTTGTTGAGACAAGTTCGCGATGTGATTGGCTTCCGCTTTCATTGCCGCGCTCAGATCGGCATGAAGTTGCTTGACTTCGTCGAAGTCCCACGAGAACGAGGCAATTGCATCGGTGGCGCGAATAAGCGGCAAGGACAGTTCGTCGCGCTCGCGCTGGTAGCTCTCAAGGCCGCGGTTGCCGCCGTCGATGATCCCTCGCGATAGCAATTGCGCATCGCGAAGAGCGTCCGTGATTCCGTGCGCGGTCAAGGGGTCCTTGAAATAGCCGGCATCGCCGACCAGAGCCCACCCTGCACCATGACATTGTCGAAGGTAGCTCGTTGCGCCTGCAAAGCTCCGCAGACGGCCGACCAGCGTGGCTCTGCCAACGTCGGCGCGCAGCTCGGGAAAGCTCGTTGCCAGCACCTGGAGGAATCCGCGCATCACATCGCCGCGAAATGTCGCGACAAATTGAGAAGCCGGAACCGCCGCGAAGACGCAGTGAGCAGCGTTCGTTGGAATCACTCCTGCCGCGGCATTCCTTGCGAAATGCCAATGCAGGCCATCGCTGTTCAAGTCTGCAAAGTAGCCAAAAACGATGCCACAGGCATTGAAGCCTTCGACCAGTGTTTTTGAATTGACGAGCCGCGCAACGGTCGACTGGCGGCCGTCCGCGCCAATGACGATATCCGAGCGGACGGTTGTGCACGCACCGCTTCCATCTCTCAGTGAGGCGCCAATAACCCGGCCGTTCGATGCAAATTGCAACTCGGAAAGAGCGGTGCCATAGCGAACCGCCGCGCCGGCTTCGCGGGCTGCATCGGCGAGCAACGGATCGAGCACGGTGCGTCGCGGTGCCAACAGAAAATCGACGCCGTGATCCCGCTTGATATCCACTCGAACGATCTCGTCGCCATAGTGAAACGTGGTCGATCGAATCTCAGGCGTTCCCGCCGCTGCAAACTTCGGAATCAATCCCCATCGTTCGAGCTGCATAACAGCGGACCGCATCAGGGCGTGCGTCGACATCGTATCGGCGCCATAGGGCTGCCGATCGACCATCAGGACTTTTGCACCCGCCCGGGCCAGCAGGAGGCCGGTGGCCGCGCCCGCGCAGCGTCCGCCGATAACTACCGCGTCATAATGTGAGTTGAGACCGTGGAGACCGTTCATGGCAATTGCTCTCAGGCAGCAACGCGATTGAGGTTCTGGCTCAGATGGGCGGCGAGATCGGCAGCATCGGCGCCCGCTCCATCGATGAAAGACGATTTGCGCCGGCGCATGAATGGCAGGCCCATGACGTACATTCCCGGCGCAGAAACAATCCCGCCGTCGTGACGGATGCGTCCCTTGCCGTCGAGCACGGGGACGTCCAGCCAGGAGTAGTCGGGGCGATAGCCCGTCGCCCAGATCACCGTACCGATACCGCCACGGATTAGGTCCAGGCAGAGCCTGGTTTCCGACCCGACATCCGTCGGCTCAAAGCGATGAGGCGGGGCAAACTGCTGCGCCAGTCCGCTCGTGTTCACCCAATCATCGATGCTGGCGAGAAGACGGTTCATTTTTAGGTCGGCCAGCGCGCAATGATTGGCGAGCGATCCCGAAAACTGCGCCTTGCCGTCGCAAAGTCCGACAAGGCGACCCACGAGCTCGACGCCCGCCTTGCGCAGGCTATTGAGATCGATCGTGACGCGCTCAGGCGTTCCGATGAGCTGAAGCGACGGCAGTCGCCGCGCTCTTTCGATATCCTCGACCATGGTGTCGTACCGAACATCCATGGCACCGATGGTGTCCATCCACCACTGGATATCCCGTCCGCGGTAGGTCCGCGGCAGCCGGACGTGCTCTCCGACGCAAAGTAAGACTCTGCGGCCGGCCGCTCGGATCTCCCGGGCGAGCTGAATGCCGCTTGCTGAGGCACCGACGATCATCACGCCGCCATTAGGTAGGAGAGCGGGATTGTTGTATTGCAGTGGGGTGAGGCTGGTCACGGCGGCAGGCAAACCCGCAGCGAGCGACGGGATCGAGGCAAGGTTGCAGGCGCCGGTTGCGATCACGAGCTTGCGGCAGCGCCATGGACCAAGGTTGGTTTCGACCTCGTAACCGACCTCCTGCTGCCTTACCCGGGTGACGCGCGCTCCCGTCACAATTGGAGCACACGAAAGCCTGGCGTATCCCTGCAGGAAACTGACGACCTCCGACATCGTCATGAATCCGTCGGGATCATCACCGCGGTAGGCATATCCTGGCAGTCGAGTTTGCCAGTTGGGCGTCAGAAGGCGCAGCGAGTTCCACCGCTCCGTCAGCCATGAGTTGGCTACCTCGCCGCGCTCAAGGACCACGTGGTCGATCGAACGCGTGCTCAGATGCCAGCTCATGGCCAATCCGGATTGGCCGGCGCCGATAATGATGGCGGTCGCGAACTCCAAAGCACTCGCTCCTTTTTTTCCAACCGTCGTCCTCAGTTAGCGGTTACGAAGATGTTCGTTGGATTGGTCACGATGTCGAATACGGCGGACCGCTTCTGCGATTGAGCTACCAACGCCTTGATGTCGTCTTCGCTCGCATCGGCGCGAATATCGAAGTGGACGCGGATGGCGCCGAAGCCATTGCGCACCTCGTCGTCGATGCCCAGGATTCCCTGAATATCCATGTCGGCCTCGAGCGATGCCCTGACCGAATGGAGCTGTATGCCGCGGCGCTGGGCAATCGCAGCAACACCTGCCGTGAGACAGCTCGCGAGCCCGGAAAGGACAAGCTCGACAGGAGTCGGGGCACTGTCTTCGGCGGCAAAGACCTGCGGGTGATCTGCCTCGACGGTGAACGTCTTGTTGCGGGACTGCTCGGCTCCGAGCCCAAAAAAACTGCCAATAGCGGAGCGGCTGTGCGTGCCATTCACCCATTCGCAGCTCGCTCGCCACTTGAACTGAGCCGCCTCAGGCGCTTGCTCAAGTGCCATACGGGCACCTAACAACGCCTCGACGTTGACGCCATTATTGATTTTCGCGCTTGCACTCGTCGTCGTCATCTTGTTCTCCTCTGGTGACAAACCCGAGTTAAGATTCGTAAATCTTCCTCTCACTCGGCTCTTGCTGGCTTTGCGCTCGCCAAATGTCAGATCGATTTACGCGCCCTTGCCCGCGCATGCTTGACGCCCGCATCCGGAATTTCTTTAGATGCCGTGGATTTTTTGCTGAGGCAGGCAAAGGGCAGCGGGGCGATCACGCAGCGCTCTCAATCGCGTGAAGATACGGGGAGAGAGAGCAAATCGCTTCCAAGCAGCCGCGCTGCTTGCGATTCGATCGATAGTTCGACTTCGAAACTCAGCGGCTCCTTTAAAAGGAGCCGCCTTCCAGGGACCTCGCAGTGTGCAAACGGATAGGTCGGCACGCGGCCGTGGTCGCCAATCATTGCAGGCGGCTCGTGGCTTTTCACACAGCCAGGGACGTTATGGGACTTAAGCCAAGGCTCGTGATGCGGGCGGATGGGTCAAAACTCGAGGTGGCTACGCGGGCGTGCGTTTCTAAGCTCGGGGCTGCGAAATGCCTGCATTACTTAGACCGCGAATAAAACGATCGATAAGGTCCGGATCGTTGCAATAAAAAAGTTCCTGACGAGCAGTTTCAGTAGTGTAGCCGGGCTTGCGCCGAAGCAGGTCAGCAGCAACAGCTTCCGCTTGTGTCTTATCACCGAGAATGCCTAGTGAGGCGGCCAGTGGGGCGAACGCTTGATATGTAGCATTGCTTAGCCGAGTTGCCCGTCGCGCGAACTCGACTGCTATATCGTACTCGCCTAGGGAAAAGTGGGTCCAAGCGCGAACGTGATGGAAACTCCAAAGATGGTTGTCCCGTGGACTGAGCACGGTCGCGCGGTCGAGTAAGGTCTCAGCATCGGTCTCTCGGCCATGCCACAGCAAATTAAAGCCTTGTGCAAAATAGGCCTGGGCAAAACTCGGGTTTAGCTCCAAGGAAAGGTCGAGAGCCGCCAGTGCTTCGTCATTGTGACGAGTTAGGCACAGGATTCGACCACGGGCGCATTGGCAAAAGCAATCAAGGTCGTCGAGGGCTACTGCCGTTTGCGCCTGCCGCAAAGCGGTTTCAAGTCGCGCTAAGCGGTCTTTCGGTTCGTCTAGAAACGCACGTTGTATGTTTACGTAGCTGAGAGCGCCATGCCCGCGAGCAAAGTATGGATCCTCCGCGATGGCACGCTTGAAATACGTTTCAGCAGAATCAAATCCCGGAGTAGTAAAGCGCCACAAATTCCATAGACCGCGCTGGTAGCAGTCCCATGCGTCGAGGCTTTCGGGAGGCTTGCGAGCAGCGAGTTGCTGCTCGACCTTGGATAACTCGGGTTCGATCGTTGCAGCAATCTGTCTCGCCATCTCGTCTTGAATATCAAAAATGCATTCAAGCTGCAGATCATACTTGTCCGACCACAGTTGCTGCCCGTCCGCTGCCCGGACTAACTCCGCCGTTATCCTCACCGTCTCGCGATTTTTTCGTACGCTGCCGAGAAGCACATACCTTACGCTCAGCTGTTCGCCTATCTCCCGCGCGTCGACCATCCGCCCCTGGAAGCCGATGGTTGAGTGTCGCGAAATGACCGACAGCCACCTGTTCCGAGCGAGGAGACGAATGATATCTTCCGTTAGACCGTAGCTAAAGTAATCGTTGTCGGGGTCATCAGACATATTCCCGAACGGCATTACGGCGATTGATAAGCGCGCAACAGCCTCGGCCCTAACTGTTTCCGAGACGATGTTGTCGAGGTTGGACACTTCGGTCGCGACGGAAACAGTGGTGGATTTGCTTTCCGAACCGATACTTCGCTCGCTAGCTTCCGACGCTGAGACTGTTTGAACGTGTCCGACGAATCGGAAGCCACGTTTGTGTTGTGTACGAATGAGCGACTGGTCGTTGCCGTTATCACCAAGCGCCCGCCTGGCTGCGTTAACTCGGCTGCTGAGCGCTGCTTCGGAAATGATTCGACCGTGCCAAATAGTTTCAATCAACTCATCCTTACTTACAATCCGATCACGGTTGCGCACCAGATGAACAATAAGGTCGAAGACCTGAGGTTCGATATGGATGAACTCACCACGCCTGCGCAGCTCCTGCTGGCTGAGGTCGATCTCGAACTCGGAGAACTGGTACTTCAATACCGCCTCCAACTCGATCCCAATGCATCGCTGCGGTCGAGATATTCATACACGGGCCACGCAGTGGTCTGTCTCGCGAGGTTGGGTTTGGTGATCATCGCTTCCGGCCGCACATCCCGCCATTGTCCGTACAAACGGATGCGGTGACCGCCATCCTTACTGTCCCATTCGGGGTCGGCGACTGCTAGTTCGGGGCCGTTATGATCGTGCGCGTGCGCTGCGAAATGCGAGGCCAGCAACACGATCGCTGTCGTCGCCGCGTTGGCGGCCATTAAAGACATCTTCGTCATCGCAGTTTCTCTAGACAAACAAGAGATTAGCGCTGCGAAATGAGGTTACTTCAAACTGCGCGGGCTCCCCGATGTGTGCCGGTCAGTTGTTGCACCAACTCCAGACGAGTTGGACGGCTTCTAAAATCCCGCTCGTTCTTACGTCTGCGATGCGGTCACTGAGGTTCAAGCCGCGGCGGGGTCAGGTAAGGAACGGCGACCTGGCGGAGAGGGCCGCTTTGGTGCAAAGCGGACAAGCGCGCAGGAATGATCTTGGCCATTGCCAATGAGGACTGCCATTCCTTGTGGCGGGTTGCCTGCTCGCCTGCGGTTGGATTTTTTGATGTAAGCCGTCGATCTGCAATGGACAGAATTTGGCTCAGTTGGAAAGAGTCTCTTGAAAAATCAATAGTGGCAGCGTGTCTCTTAATCAGCGGGTCCCAGGTTCGAGCCCTGGAGCGCCCACCAATCTCCCAAAAATATCAGTGGGTTAGACCGATCCTCGCGAAGACACAGGTCGCTTGTAAGCGCTGGGTCACGCTTGGGTCACAAAGGAGGCTGTCACGGCTCTATTTAAGCTGGCGGCGACGTGCGGCCCGGCTCGTATCTTGAATGATCGAAGGCCGTGTTCTCCGCTCCGACTGCATCGTGCCAGCGACGCTCACCGAGACCTCATCGCCCATCGGAAATTCTTGCTCGGCAGTAAACACTGCTGCTCCAGGAGCAGCGGCCGCGGATTCTCGAAAATGTCCGAGTCGATGGCGAGCGCCTGGAGGGCGTCGGCGTGACGCCGACGATCGAGGGGCAGACGCTCCCTGCGCATTTCGCCCATGGATCTCGTGAAGCCGACCTCCGCTTCGA
Source organism: Bradyrhizobium sp. UFLA05-108 (assembly GCF_059803455.1). NCBI lineage: Bacteria > Pseudomonadati > Pseudomonadota > Alphaproteobacteria > Hyphomicrobiales > Nitrobacteraceae > Bradyrhizobium > Bradyrhizobium sp. UFLA05-108. The sequence goes on from NZ_JBANAZ010000061.1 coordinate 43,407, forward strand.
AACACGAACGTCCGTTTGTAAAGTCGGCGTCTGAATTAACCACGAACTTCGATCCAATTTTAATAAGACAACAATGCTGCTTGTTAGCTTAAATCAACCAGATCAGCTTTGCAGGTGCTGCCGTTTTCCGGGCGTCGGCGGGACCGGGAAACCGACTTCATAAAGCGCGATCGCAATCGCTGCGGTCGCGTCCGATGGGAAGTTGCATTCTCATTTGGAGCATCTGGCCATGATGGAACGTCGCGCACTGAGCCGCATACCGATGAACCGGGCGGCGCTGCTGTCATTCGATGGAATTCGTGGGACTCATCCATGCGTGGTGCGCGATATCAGCGCCTTGGGGGCCTGCATCTCCGCGCCGTACTTCATATTTGCCAACGAATTTGTGCTGTCGTTCGATGGCCATCCCGCAATTTTCATCTGCCGCATTGTGTGGAGAAAGGAGACGCTTTGCGGAGCTGCCTTCCTCCTGCGTCGTCGCTCGCCGAAATTGGCGAACGATTCCGGCGAGTACACAAAAGTGGTGCGACTTGATCGCCAGACCATGCGCCGCGAAAGGCGTCATTAGCTGAGAAGTGGCGGCAAAACTCCTTGCGCGCGCCGCTCGGCATGCTGCCGCCAAGCCGGAGGTCGCGCGCGGACGTAACATTGCCCGCGCCTAGACGTGGGCACCTTCGCCTATTCTGGGCATCTTCGGCGGCGACGATCACCCTCATGCTGGCGGCGGCCACGCTATCCGCTCCTGCGGCTGGTTTCGAGCAGTGCACGACCGGCGCGCTGAAGACGTTAGGAGTCTGCGGCGCCGGCAAGCCGCGACCACGGCAAGCGGCCAGCTTGGATCGGGTGAAAGGACCGTCCTACTGTGACGACCCCCGCGGCCGATATCGCCTACGGCAACGTATTTGAGCCATGTCGCCGCACCGTGTCGGATTCGCATGGGCCTCTCGGCCGTTTATTAGCCGCAGACCCGCACGCGGTGCTCCCGCCAGCCATGCCCGTCCCAGAAGCGTTGGGTCTTCCAGTAGCAAGGAGGCATTGGTTCGCCAACCGGGGCATCGACATAGCCCGACCAGTACGGATAGCCGCCGGGGCCGGGATAAGTGCGCGGATACGGATTGCCGCCGGGTCCGTAATCATAGCGCGGACCAGCAAACGCGGGCGAGGCTGCGGAGACGGCCAAAGTCGCGGCCGCAGCGAGAGCCAATAACGTTTTCCTCATGGTGTATCCTTTCCAGTTCGGCGGCGGCAGGAGGGACGCACGCCGGTCACTGCAATGAACTCACGATTCCAGGCCACGGCAAGATGCCATTGACGCCACCGACCAATATTGCTGGCTCGGGGATTAGGTCATCAGGCAGGCAGCGCCGCCACGAGTACGTCCCTCTTGGTCGCCCCCGGGAAGCCGGGATCGAATGCGAGCAGGTACCAGTTAGTGACACTTGTCTTCTCACCGCGGCGCGGCGACGCTCCCGTTGCCACGGACCACAAACATCCGGGATGCGGCTTACCTCATTAGCCCCAACAGCGTCGCGAGAGCAGACATTGCGGGACCGCCGGCGCGATCCCGACCGACGCCAGGTATGTGATCGACCGAAATCGTGCGACCGGCGGTGGCATGACTGCGGGAGTTGATTTCGGTCTTGCCATAGTCGGCCACCTCGCGGGAGAGCCCGTCGGTCGAGTGGCAGAGCTGTCCTTCGAGTATGCGCCGCAACCCCCTTTCGGAACCGGGCGAACTGAACTGGCCGATCCCGCGACATTGGCCAAAACGACCGACGCGCTGAAGTATCTGATGCCGGTCGAGCAGCTGGAGGGCGTGAGAGCCCGCCGCTCGGCCATGGGAAAACTCTAACCGGCCCACGCTCTCGTAAGGTGTCATCATGCAGCAGGGTTTTCGTCGAGCTCTACAACTACGCTCCCGCATGGAGCAAATGCTCCGAAACCGAGCGAACCGAATTCGTCAACAAGGTCATCGAGGCCGTAAACGGATTGAAATCTGCCGGCGTCGACGTCATCGCCTACGGCAAGAACGCGCCTGAGACCGATCGCCGCGCGCCGTGCGACTTCTTTTGCGTCTATCGCGTGCCGAGCGTCGAATTTCAGCGCGAGTTCGAGCGTCAGATCACCGCGTCTGGTTGGTACAACTACTTCGAGCAAGTGAACATTGGCGGATCTGCGGAAGATTATTCGGCTGTCCTGCTCGGTAATGCCAGGATGGTTCATCCTGACTGAACACACAAGGCTTCACCGATCGCCGAGCCTGACAGAGAGCGACGGTAGTTTTGCAGGTCGTCCGACGCCGGTCATGGGTGGCCATGCGGTGGCCCACACGATCCGATTGGTCTCGTTGCCCGGTAGCGGATTCAGAGCGATAGGTTGCTCTTCGGTGCGATCCTGCGAAATCTGGTGCGTAACTTGGTCAAGTACACTCACCCTGGCGGTCGCGTTCTCGTTGATGCCGTGCTGCCGGCAAGAACGTCCTCATCGAAGTCTATGACGCCGCTATCGGCATATCCCGGCGACGAGATTCCGCAAGTCTTTGATTTGTTCGCTTGCACGGACTTCTCGAGCGGTAGCGATGGGGTAGGCCTCTACATTGTGCGACAAGCCGCTGGGATGCTCGGGCATCACCTGGAGATCACGTCCACACCATTGCAGGGGTCGCGATTTTGCATTGTTGCAGAGAGGGCCTGATGTTTATTAGTGACCTAACCAGATCGAACGGTTCTCCTGGAGCCTGTTAGCGTGTTCGCACGTACCGGCGACGATTGTCGCGCGCCGGGGCCAGGATGCACGTGAACTGCCTTGGCCGTGAGCGGCTCACCGCATTCCGAACAGACCATGACTGGGTCGAACAACTTTCCGCAGTTCTTGTGCTCATGCAGCATCGGCCTCCCGCGCGCGTCGACCATGTGGATGTTGCCCCAGTGCACGATGGACATGATGATCGGATAAAGGTCGAGACCCTTCTGCGTCAGGATGTATTCGTAGCGCTTTGGCGAGTCCTGGTAGGGAATCCGGCGAAGCACGCCGAAGCGCACCAGCTTCTTCAGCCGATCGGCGAGAAGATGCCGGGTAACTCCCAGCGACGCCTGAAATTCATCGAACCTGCGGATGCGCAGAAAGCATTCGCGCAGGATGAGCAGGCTCCAGCGGTCGCCGATCACGGCCACTGTGCGGGCGAGCGAACAAGGCTCCTCCTCGAGAGCGTCCCATTTCATTCGCGTCTCCAGCAATTCGCCACAGCATTTCAAAATAAATTCTAAATTAGAACGGACATGATTTCAATACGATACCTCACTAACCGCTACAAACCTTAGATCATATGATGAGTATCATATTGACAGTTCTAAAATAGAACGTAGCATCTCGATGCGATTAACGGGGCGGTCTGCGGGGGCTGCCAGTCGAAAAGGAAAGGCGTGCCATGGCTGTTCCGCTTAAGGTCGAGTTTCATTTCGATTTCGGTAGTCCCAACGCTTATCTCGCCGAACTGGTGCTGCCGGAGATCGAGCGGCGGATCGGCGTGAAGTTCGACTACGTTCCCGTGCTCCTCGGTGGCGTCTACAAGGCGACTGGCAATATGTCGCCAGCCGAGTCCCTGCACGGCATCAAGAACAAGCCCGGATACAACGCGCTGGAAACTGAGCGCTTTCTACGGCGCCACAACATCACGAAATTCAAGTCGAACCCGTTCTTCCCGGTGAACACGCTAACGCTGATGCGCGGCGTCGTTGCGGCCCAGTTCGAGGGAATGTTCGAGCCCTATTTCCGCGCCGCCTATCACCACATGTGGGTCGAGCCCAAGAAGATGGACGATCCGCAGGTCTTCCGCGAGGCGTTCCTGTCCTCTGGACTCGATATCGATCGCATTGCGGTGCGCGCACAGCAGGACGACGTCAAGAAGAAGCTGATCGAGAACACCAGTGATGCCGTGGCTCGCGGCTCGTTCGGATCGCCGACCTTTTACGTCGGGAGCGAGATTTTCTTTGGCAAGGACAAATTGCGCGAGGTGGAGGACGAGATCGTCGCGCAACTAGCCACGGAGCGGCGCAAGACCGCCTGATCCGGACCGGAAGCAAGAAAGAATAGGGCCCAAAGGGCCATTGCAGGGAGGTTTCAGTGGTGGCTTCGACGCAGACGGTGGCAGAACATCTTGAAGGCTTGCCAAACCGGATCCACGGGGTGATCGACCGGCATGTCGACTTGACCCCGGATCGTCTTGCCTTGATCGATGACAAGGCAAGCTTGACCTATCGCGAGCTGGATCGGAGCGTGGGCGGCGTCGCGAGGGCGTTGCGGGCGCTGGGAATCCGCGCCGGCGACCGCATGATGATCGTCAGCGAAAACTCCATTCCGCTCGCCTGTCTGCTGCTCGCCGCAAGCCGGCTTGATGCATGGGCGATCGTCGTCAATCCGCGGCTGTCGCCACGCGAGATTGACCAGATCAAGGATCACAGTGGCGCTCGTCGGGCTTTCTTTACCACCGATGTTTCGCAGGAAGCATCCGACCACGCCACGCGGTATGGCGCGAGCATACAGGATGTCGGCCCGCTCGAGGGCATCGGCGTGACCGCGCTGAATGAGACGACCGCGCCAGAGCCGGTCGAGACCGAAGGCTCGCACCAGGTTGCGGTCCTCATCTACACATCGGGGACCACGGGCACGCCCAAGGGCGTGATGCTAACTCACCGCAATCTCCTGTTCAGCGCAAAGGGCACTGCCAATTGGCGGAAGATGACGTCGGCCGATGTGCAATATTGTGTACTGCCGATCTCGCACATCGTTGGCATTTCGTTGCTCACCATGACTTTGATGGTTGGCGGCACCGTGCGCCTGGTCGCAAAGTACGATCCGGCCGCCCTCGCGAAAGCGATGGCGGAGGAGGGTATTACCATCCTCAATGGCGTGCCGGCGACTTACCAGCGGCTGGTTGAATACCGGCGCAACGCAGGCTTGCCGAAGTTCAATCGTGGTGCGCTTCGCCTGATTGCAGTGGCGGGAGCGCCGCTCGATCTGGATCTCAAATCTCGTGTCGAGCAGGAACTCGGCCTGCCGCTCCTTAACGGCTACGGCATTACCGAGTGCTCGCCGGGCATCTCCGGCGTCCGATTCGATAACCCGAGGGCCGACCACGCCGTAGGAACGGTTCTCCCAGGCCTTGAGGCAAAGCTCGTCGCTCGGAACGGCAAGACCGTTGCCAACGCTGAGGTCGGTGAGCTCCATGTTCGTGGCCCGAATGTGATGCGTGGCTACTACCGCGCTCCCGACTTGACCGCGAAGGCGATCGATGCCGACGGTTGGTTCAACACCGGCGACCTAGCGCGCTTCGAGGGCGACTGCCTCTTCATCGTTGGCAGGACCAAGGAGATGATCATCCGCTCCGGATTTAACGTCTATCCGGCTGAGATAGAAGCAGTGTTGAGTACGCACGATGCGGTGGTGCAGTGCGCCGTGGTCGGACGGCCAGTCGAGGGCAATGAAGAGATCGTGGCCTTTGTGCAGCTGATCAAGGGCTCGACCGTCACGGTACAGGATCTGATGGCCCATGTTGCTCCGCAACTGACCTCGTACAAGCGCCCGTCCGAGATTATCCTGATGGACGCGCTGCCCGCGACATCAACGGGCAAGCTATTGAAGCACAAGCTCGCGGAATCGCTGCGCAGCTGAGGCTGACGCGCCGTCCGCAGAACAACTCACTCAAGCAAGAGACCGGAGAACACCATGCAAAAGAGAAACAAGACGGTTGCCGTCATTGGTGCCGGTGATTTCATCGGCGGCGAGATCGCCAAGAAGTTCGCCTCCGAGGGCTTCACCATCTTCGCCGGTCGCCGCAACGGCGATAAGCTTGCGCCACTCGTCAAGGAGATCGAAGCCGCCGGCGGCGAAATCCATGCCCGCTCGCTCGATGCGCGCAAGGAGGAGGAAATCACTGCCTTCCTCAACGACGCCGACAAGCATGCGCCGCTGGAAGTTTGCATCTTCAACATTGGCGCCAACGTAAATTTCCCGATCCTGGAGACTACCGAGCGCGTGTTCCGCAAGGTCTGGGAAATGGCGTGCTACTCCGGCTTCCTGGCCGGGCGTGAGGCGGCGCGGCTGATGACGGCGCGCGGTGCGGGCAACATTTTCTTCACCGGCGCGACCGCGTCGTTGCGCGGCGGCAGCGGCTTTGCCGCCTTCGCCGGCGCCAAGTTTGGCTTGCGCGCCGTGGCGCAGGCGATGGCGCGCGAGCTCGGACCGAAGAACATCCACGTCGCGCATCTCATCATCGACTCCGGTGTCGATACCGAATGGGTGCGGCAGCGCCGCATCGAGGCGCTCGGTCCCAATGCGCTCGACAACCCCGACCTCCTGATGCCGCCGTCGTCGGTCGCGGCGTCCTACTGGCAGCTCTATCAGCAGCCGAAGAGCGCCTGGACGTTTGAGCTGGAAATCAGACCCTTTGGCGAGAAGTGGTAGGAGTAGGTCCGATGGAGCTCGCATTGTCACCGGAGGATGCCGCCTTCCGCGACGAGGTGCGCGCCTTCATCGCCGGGAATTATCCGGCGGAGATGCGCGTTCCGAATCCGGAGACTGATCTTTCCAAGGAGCAGATGCTCCTCTGGCATCGCATCCTGCACAAGAAGGGCTGGATCGCGCCGCTCTGGCCGAAGGAATTTGGCGGGCCCGGCTGGTCGATCACGCGCCGCTTCATCTTCGAGCAGGAGACCACGCGCGCCGGCACGATGCCGCCGTTGGCGTTCAGCGTCACTATGGTTGGCCCGGTCATCTATACGTTCGGCAACGAGGCGCAGAAGAAGAAGTTCTTGCCGCGCATCCTGTCCGGTGAGGACTGGTGGTGCCAGGGCTATTCCGAGCCGGGCTCGGGATCCGACCTCGCCACCGTCCGTACCAAGGCCGTGCGCGATGGGGACCACTACATCGTCAATGGCCACAAGACCTGGACCACGCTGGCCCAGCACGCCGACTGGATCTTTTGCCTGGTGCGGACCGATCCTGCCGCCAAACCGCAGTCCGGCATCTCGTTCCTGCTGATCGACATGAAGTCGCCCGGTGTTACGGTCCGGCCGATCATCACCATCGACGGCTCCCACGAGGTCAACGATGTCTTCCTGGAAGACGTTCGCGTTCCCGTAGAAAACCTGATCGGCGAGGAGAACAAGGGCTGGAGCTACGCGAAATTCCTGCTCGGCAATGAACGCACCAGCATGGCCGGGATCGGCCGCTCGACGCGCTACATCGAGCGGCTGAAGCGGATCGTGAAGGCCGAGATATGGGAGGAGGATCCGGCCCATCTCGAATTCATCAGGGATATCGCCCGCGTTGAGGTCGACGTGCTGGCGCTGGAAGCGACCGAGTTGCGGGTCGTGGCGCAGATGGCGCGCGGGATCGATCCGGGGCCGGCGGCCTCGCTGTTCAAGATCCGCGGCACCGAGATCTTTCAGAACATCACCGAGCTGACTCACCGTGCCACCGGCAATTATGGTCTGGCGATCCGAGAGCATCCGGTCAGCGCGAACCATTTCATGCCTGGGCCGGACTATGGACACACCGCGTCGGAAAAGTACCTGAACTCGCGAAAGCTCAGCATCTACGGCGGGTCGAACGAGATCCAGCGCAACATCATCGCCAAGGCAGTGCTCGGTCTCTAGCAACAGCGCCACAAGAGGATCGGATGGATATCCAGTTCACGGAAGAGCAGGAATTATTGCGATCGAGCGTCCAGCGTCTGCTGCGCGACCAGTATGATTTTGACGCGCGTCGCAAGATCGTCGCAAGCGAAGAAGGCGCTAGCCGCGAACAATGGGCTGACTTCGCCGAACTCGGTCTGTTCGCGGCGCCGTTCTCCGAGGACGTCGGCGGTCTCGGTGGTGGACCGCTGTCGACCATGATCATCATGCAGGAGTTCGGCCGCCACCTCGTGGTCGAGCCGTTCGTTGAAACGGTCGTGCTTGCCGGCGGCCTGATCGAGCAGGCGGGATCCGACACGCAGAAGAAGGGCTTTATCCCCGACATCATCGCGGGGAAGAAGATCTGGGCTCTGGCCTGGGCCGAAAAGGGCTCGCGCTTCGATCTGGCGACGGTGACGACTACCGCGCGCCACGACGACGGCGACTACGTCTTGAGTGGCGAGAAGACAGCTGTGATCGCCGCACCCTGGGCGGATTATCTCATCGTCTCTGCCCGGATCTCAGGTGACCGCGGCGGCGTCAGCCTGTTCGTCGTCGATCGGCGCGCGGCCAACCTGCATCTGCAGAGTTTCAAGACCATCGACGGACGCCGCGCCGCTGAGGTCAGTTTGAACAATGTCCGCGGTCAGCTGCTTGGCAAGGAAGGCGAAGGTGTCGCTGCGCTGGAAGCCTGCCGTGATCGGGCGATCGGCGCGCTCTGTGCCGAAGCCGTCGGCGCGATCGGGGAGCTGAACTCGGCCACGCTGGAATATTCAAAGACGAGAAAGCAGTTCGGAACGGCGATCGGCTCGTTTCAGGTGCTGCAGCACCGGATGGTCGACATGTTTGTCGCGCATCAGGAGGCGCTCTCCCTGATGCAGCATCTCAATCTCAGCCTCCACGCGGGCGAGACTGGCGTCTCGCGACTGGCGTCAGGCGCAAAATCGAAAATCGGTTATGCCGGCAGGTTCGTCGCCGACCAGGCGGTGCAGCTGCATGGTGGCATGGGCATGACCGACGAGCTCAATGTCGGGCACTACTTCAAGCGCATTTCCGCGATCAACATCCAGTTCGGCGATCCCGCATATCACTTGCTGCGCTACGCGCGGCTCGAAAAAGCGGCCTAAGCAGAGAGGCAAGCATGACAACTGATGCAGTTATCGTTTCTACCGCGCGTACCGGTGTCGGCAAGGCCTATCGCGGCGCGCTCAACAATACCGACGGTCCGACCCTGGCCGGCCATGTGATGGCCGAGGCCGTGAAACGTGCCGGTATCGCGCCCGGCGAGGTCGAGGACGTGGTGATGGGCTGTGCCATGCAGCAGGGCACCATGGTGATGAACGTCGCGCGCAAGGGCGCGATCCGTGCCGGTCTCCCCGTCACGGTTGCCGGTACCACAATTGATCGCCAGTGCGCCTCTGGCCTGCAGGCGATCGCGGTCGCTGCGCGCTCGGTGATGCTGGACGGCGTCGAGATCGCGATCGGCGGCGGCATCGAGTCGATCAGTCTGGTGCAGAACGACCACATGAACAGGTTCCATGCCGTCGACGAAGAGCTGATGGCGATGAAGCCGGAAATGTACATGTCGATGCTGGAGACCGCGGAGGTCGTCGCCGAGCGCTACAGGATTGGCCGCGATAAGCAGGACGAATACAGCCTCGAATGCCAGCGCCGCGTCGGTGCCGCCCTGCAGGGGGGCCGCTTCAACGACGAGATCGTGCCGATCACGACCAGGATGGCCGTGATCGACAAGGACACCAAGGAGGTCAGCTACCAGCAGGTGACGCTGACCAAAGACGAAGGACCGCGCCCCGATACGACCGCCGAGGGCCTCGCCAAGATCAAGCCGGTGTTCGAGGGCAAGACGATAAGCGCCGGCAATGCCAGCCAGCTTTCGGACGGCGCCTCGGCTTGCGTGATCATGAGCGACAAGATCGCTGCCAGGAAGGGCCTGAAGCCGCTTGGCATCTTCCGCGGCTTCGTCGCCGCCGGCGTCGAGCCGGACGAGATGGGCGTCGGCCCGGTCGCTGCGATCCCGCGGCTGTTGAAGCGCCACAATCTGAAGATCGACGACATCGATCTCTGGGAGCTCAATGAGGCCTATGCGGTGCAGGTGATCTATTGCCGCGACAAGCTCGGCATCGATCCGGACAAGCTCAACGTCAATGGCGGCTCGATCGCGATCGGCCATCCCTACGGCATGACCGGTTCGCGGCTCACGGGGCACCTCCTGATCGAGGGCCGTAGGCGCAAGGCGAAATACGGCGTGGTGACCATGTGCATCGGCGGTGGCATGGGCGCGGCCGGTCTGTTCGAAGTCGTCCACTGATTCAAAAGCGGAGATCACACGTGAAGACGGCAATCACTGAACTATTCGGCATCCAGCATCCGATCATCCAGGGTGGCATGCATTATGTCGGCTTTGCCGAGCTTGCGGCAGCCGTCTCCAACGCCGGCGGTCTCGGCATCATCACCGGCCTGACACAGAGAACCCCGGAACGGCTGGCGAAGGAAATCGCGCGTTGCCGCGACATGACCGACAAGCCCTTCGGCGTGAACCTGACCTTCCTGCCGAGCTTCATCGCGCCTCCCTATCCAGAATACATCGCCGCCATCAAGGAAGGTGGCGTCAAGGCTGTCGAGACCGCTGGCCGCAGCCCCGAGCAGTACATGCCGGCGCTGAAGGCGGCCGGGATCAAGGTGATCCACAAATGCACTTCGGTGCGACATTCGCTTAAGGCTGAGAAGATCGGTTGCGATGCGGTGAGCGTTGACGGGTTCGAGTGCGGCGGCCACCCTGGCGAGGACGACATCCCGAATATGATCCTGCTGCCGCGCGCGGCGGACGAATTGAAGATCCCGTTTGTGGCCTCGGGCGGCATGGCGGATGCTCGGAGCCTCGTGGCAGCGCTGTCGATGGGCGCGGCCGGAATGAACATGGGAACCCGCTTCGTCGCTACCAAGGAAGCGCCGGTCCACGACAACGTCAAGCACGCGTTGGTCAAGGCAACCGAGCTCGACACGGTGCTGGTGATGCGCGCGCTGCGCAATACCGAGCGTGTGCTCAAGAACAAGGGCGTCGATCAACTGCTCGAAGTCGAGCGTGAAAAGGGCGCAAGCCTGAAGATCGACGACATCCACGAGCAGGTGGCCGGAGTCTACCCCAAGGTCATGGTGAACGGCGAAATGGACGCGGGTGCCTGGAGCTGCGGGATGGTGGTCGGCCTGATCAAGGACATTCCGACCGTGAAGGAGCTGATCGATCGTATCATGAGTGAGGCCGAGCAGATCATACGTCAGCGCCTCACCGGCTTTCTTGACGGGACTATCGACGACGCACCGGCGCGCGCCGTCGCCTGACGGCCCGGCGCCACGCGGGAATGTCGAACAACAACATCGATGGGAGCGAAGGCATGCTGGTCACGGGCAGTTATCAATACCCGACGATGGAATCGGTGATCTACGGCAAGCCTGCGGCCGAGGCGCTGCGTGAGGAAGCGGAGCGGCTTGGCGCCAGGCGTGTCTACCTGATCGTCAGCCGCACCCTGAACAGCAAGACCGAAGAGATTGAGAAGATCCGCAAAGGCCTGGGCGAACGCCATGCCGAGACGTTCGATGGGGTCCCGCAGCACACGACACGCGAAGCGGTGGTGCAGATCGCGAGGCGAGCGGCGGAGGCGAAGACTGACCTAGTCGTCGCCATCGGCGGCGGCTCGGCGGTCGACGCGGCGAAGATCGTGCTGATGTGCATGGAGCACGAGATCTTCGAGCAGGACGGGCTTGACGGCTTCGAAACCACGCCGGAGCGACGCTTCGGTCAGTTCCGCACCCCCAAGGTGCGCATGATTGCCATCCCCAGCACGCTGTCCGGCGGCGAATACAATTCCGGCACGCTGGTCACCGATGCCCGCCGCAAGCTGAAGCAGATCTTCAACCACCCCATGATGATGCCGCGCAGTATCATTCTCGATCCCGCCATCACCAAATATACGCCGGAAAAACTCTGGCTTGGTTCCGGCACACGAGCCATGGATCACGGCATCGAGGCGATCTGTTCGAGTCGTCCCAATATACTCGTCGACGCCGTGTGTCAGCAGGGACTGCGCTATCTGCATGATGGTCTCGGGCGCACCAGGAGCAATCCGAACGACGAAGCGGCACGGCTGAGCTGTCAGTTGGGCTCGTGGCTGTCGGCCTTCGGGTTGCAGGCGAGGGTGCCGATGGGGGCGAGCCACGCCATCGGTCATGTGCTCGGCGGCACCTGCGACGTGCCGCATTATTTCTGCACAGCCGTGATGATGCCGAGCGTGTTGCGCTACAACCGCCCGGCCACGGAAGCCGCTCAGAAGGCGGTCGCAGCCGCACTCGGGAGGCCCGAGCGTGATGCCAGCGAGGCCTTCGCGGAATTTATCGCGGAGCTCGGCCTTCCCCGGACGCTCGCCGAGGTCGGCGTTACCGAGGATCGCTTCGAGCTGATCGGCAAGAACGCCATGCTCTCGATCTTTACGCGGGCGAACCCGCAGCCGATCCGCGAGCCCGGCGACGTCATCAAGATACTCAAATTGGCCGCCTGAGCCGATCGAGGAACAAGCGTCGGACCTGCGGAAGGCGAGACGCGTCAACATTGGAGGAATGCGCGATGTTTAGGAGCATCCGGCTGGGCTGCGCAATCTTGCTTGCTATGTCAATCTCGTGCTGGGCAGGTGACACGCCCGGTGTCACGGCGACGCAAATCAAGATCGGCGGGATATTTCCCCTGAGTGGGCCGGCTTCCTCGATCGGCCAGACCGGACAGGGCGTGCGGGCCTATGTGCAATCGGTCAACGATCGCGGAGGGATTAACGGACGCAAAATCGAATATCTCATGCTCGATGATGCTTATAGCCCGCCGAAGGCATTTGAGCACGCGCGCAGGCTGGTGGAGAGCGACGATGTCGCCTTTATGTTCAGCCAGCTCGGCACGGCGGGCAATTCCGCCGTGGCAAAATACCTCGCCGCGAAACGGGTGCCGACGATCGCGATCGTGACCGGCGCCAGCAAATTCACCAGCGTCAAGGACTACCCGCTGACGACCACGGGACTTGTCAGCTATGACACCGAGGGAAAGATCTACGCAAGATATCTGCAGCGCACCTTGCCCACGGCGAAATACGCGATTCTGTTCCAGAACGACGATCTGGGTCGTGACTATGTGAATGCCTTCAAAACGGTGCTAGGCGCTGATTTCGACAAGCGCGTGGTGACCGCCAGTTACGAGGTGACGGAACCAACGGTCGACTCGCAGGTGGTCACACTCAAGAGTTCGGGTGCACAGGCGCTGTTCATCGCAGGTACACCGAAATTCGCTGCTCAGGCCATCCGCCGCGCCGCCGAGAGCGGCTGGAAGCCGACAATCTTCATCAACTTCCCCTCATCGACAATCGCGGGCACGCTGAAGCCGGCGGGATTGGAAAACGCGATCGGCGTGATCGTGGGAACGCCGAACAAGGACCCCAGCGATCAGAAGTGGGCGGATGACGAGGGCGTCAAGGTCTATCGTGACTTCTTCGAACGATATCTGGCCGGCTCGGATATCACCAACACCAGCTATCTGACCGGGTATCAGCAGGGCATGGTGCTGGAGCAGATTCTCAAGCAATGCGGCGACGACCTTTCGCGCGAAAACATCATCAAACAGGCGAAGTCGCTGAAGAACCTCGTGCTGCCGACCGCGCTGCCCGGAATTCACATCAACACCAGCGCCAGCAACAACATGATCTGGACGCAACTGCAGCTTCAGCGATGGACCGGCACGGGCTGGGAGCAGTTCGGTGAAATTCTCGACGGGAGCTCGGAGTAGGCGACCCCACGTTCATCAGGAGCGATCCACGATGGCTGATTTGCGAATATTCTCTTATCTACCGAACCCGCGTGTCTGGAAGGCAACCATCGCCGCCCGGTTCTGCGCCGTGGACGTCGAGGTCAGGGGAGCATCGGCCAAGGAGTTGAGGGAATGGCTATGGGATTATGATGCGCGTCCCCTGGCTGACAACGAGCGTCAATCCTTGTCATCCCTTGCGCGTATCGGCCGGGTCGGGCTGACCGGTGCGCAGCTCTTCAAGACCGATGCGTTCCTTGAAGCACAGCCGTTCGGTAACGTGCCGACAGCTTTCGGGCCCGGCGGAAAGACCGGCATCTTCGAGTCGAACAGCATCATGCGAGCGGTGGCGCGGCTGGGTGAGGCGGCGTTCCCGCTCTATGGGCGTGATGCTTACGAAGCGTCCAGGATCGACAGCTTTCTGGATGTCAGCCTCGTCTTTGCGAGAGATGCGCAGATCTATCTGCTCGCGCTTTCGGGCGGCACGGTCGATGCGGCGATACATGCGCGCGCCAAGGAGGCCTTCGCCATCTATGCCTCGGGACTGGAACAGGCGTTGTCTCCGCGACGGGATACGCTGGTGGGAAATGGCATCACCTTGGCGGACATTTGCTTTGCCGCCGAGTTTGCATTGTTCATGAACGAGCATGCCCGGGCCAGGCAATTGAGCGAGCATGGGCTCGACAGGATCCTGCATCAGGGGGTCGAAAGCGACTATCCGCTGGCGTTCGCGCACTTCGCCCGGCTGATTGATCACGAGCACTTCAGGCCGGACCTCAAACCGTATGTCGAAAGATTGGTCTCAAAGGCGGCCCCCTGAAGGTAATAGCCGCCCGCTCCAACCAGGAGGTTTAATCGCATGATCGCGCCCGTTTGCCTGATAACGGGCGTTGGACCCGGCACGGGTTCGGCGCTCGCCAGACGATTTGCCGAGGGCGGCTACCGCGTGGCGCTTCTCGCCAGGAACGAGGAACGTCTTGCCGCACTCGAGAGCGAGCTGCCGAACGCGCGTGGCTATCGATGCGACGTGTCCGATCCGGCGCAGATCGAAATGGTCGCGAGCTCCGTCGAGCGCGAGCTGGGTCAGCCCGGCGTCGTCATCCACAATGCCGTTGGCGGAGCTTTTGGTACGTTTCGCGAGATTGATCCGCAGATTCTCAACCGAAACTTCCAGATCAATACGATGGGACTCTTGTATCTCGCGAGGCGCTTTGCGCCGGCGATGGTCAGCTCGGGCAAGGGCGCCATTGTTGCCACCGGCAATACGTCAGCCCTGCGGGGCAAGCCCGCTTTCGCCGGCTTTGCACCGACCAAGGCGGCGCAGCGGATCCTGGCCGAATCGATGGCGCGCGAGCTCGGGCCGCAAGGCGTACATGTCGCCTATGTCATCATTGATGCGGTTATCGATTTGGAATGGACTAGGAAACGCTACCCGGCGAGTCCGGAAGACTTTTTCATTAAGCCGCAGGCGATTGCAACGGAGATCTGGCACGTTGTTCATCAGGATCGCAGCGCGTGGTCATTCAATGTCGAGTTGCGGCCCTTCGGAGAAAACTGGTAGCCGCAGCCTGGAATGTGGTCCCGGACATGTGTCGACAGGCTCCTTGAGTTGCCTCGTGCAGCCAAGAGTTGGCCCGGAAACGGGAGATTTGCTCGTTAGTCGTCAATGTCTCGATCCCTGCCGCCACGTTGTGGCAGTCGCAGCGCGTCTGAGCACACTCCATTCAGGAGAGGCTTAGGCGGCTTTCAATCGCCCGCCCGGCACAAAGGCGGT